>JBGCDN010000253.1:0-9397 GCA_045105495.1 Planctomycetaceae bacterium | reverse complement strand
TGAAATGGGTGCGTGCATCGGCTCGCAGGCTGGCCGGACGTGGCCCTGCTGGATTGGTTCAGGCGGCCAATGAGTTTGATGCTCTACTGGGTGACAAAAAGAAAGCCGTAGCTCTGCTAAAGCAAGCGTGGGACCAAAGTTCAGAGAAGGCAGAGATTGAACAACGGCTAGAACGATACGACGTTTATCGTCGTGAAGACGCGTGGATGTCTAAGGCTCAGGTCGATGCCCTTCCAAAGAACCAAATGGAACAAGCAATGCGGGAAGGCAGAGTGATCGAAGGGATGACTCGAAGTCAGGTTCGTAAATCGCTTGGTCAGCCAGATCGGATTAGCCGGTTCGTGACGCAGAATGAAACACAGATTGCGTGGTCGTTTCTGGACACATCGTCGAACCGAATCGTGGTTCTATTCAAACGTCGGTTGACCAAGTCAGGGCAGTCAGATGCTACGGTGACATCAGTGGCGACAATGAGTTCGAAGTAGTTGATCAGTCGGCGGCTGGTAACAAGACGCGGAAGCTGGTTCCGTGATCGGCTCCCGTCCTCCTGCTTCGAACGCGAATTAGTCCGTCATGTCGTTTTACGTGCTCGTAAACGATAGACAGCCCGAGTCCGCGGCTTCGGCCTTCTTTGGTGGACTGCATCGGTTCAAAGAATCGGATCATGTCGGCTGTTGCCAAACCGACACCGTTATCTCTGACCTCGACGAAAACATATTCGCCTGGCTTTGCTTCCGCTCCAAACAGGCAGGGATCACTGGCGTGAAGAGTGAGCTGTTCGTGTCCCGTGCAGATATGTATCTGCCCTTGTGATGGATCTGCGATCGCTTCTTTCGCATTCTCCGCAAGATTCAAAACGATCTGTTCGAAGTGAGTTGTGTCGACGTGAGCAGTGGCGAGCTTGTCTGACTTTTCAAAGTCTACTTCGATCGGGAGATAGCTGGATTGTGTCAACTTGAAGATGGGTTCAACCAGCTGATTCAGATCGCAGATCGTCTTGTTTGGCGTTTGCTGGTTTGCGTAAGACTGGAGCTTCCGGCCAAGGCCCGCAGCGAGATCAGCAGCCCCAAGGATGTTGTCGATGCACTTGTTGCTGGCATCTGTTTGCGGGTGATATTGCTTCAAAATTTCTGCATTCGTTACCACGCCGACCAGTAGATTGTTGAAGTCATGTGCAATCCCTCCAGCAAGTTGACCGAGACTCTTCATCCGTTCCGCCTGAGCCCGCATGCGGAGGTCGTCTTGCAAGATTTCGGTGTTGTTCGTGCTGAGCTTCTTGCTCGCGTCGGCGAGTCGCTTTCGGGCGTACACAAGTTGAGCAGCAAGGAAGATTGCAAGGCAGACGCTAATCGCAGTTACGATTGGATTGAGGGCTGTTCCAGCAGCTTGTGAGTTCAGTGAAGCTGGCTCCGCTGCGAAACTGCCGGCCAACAGGCTGGTTAGAAGCTGGAAGAGATTCATAGTCGAAAAGAGATTTAGCATCGCGGTCCCTACTGCCGGACGCAGTATAGGGATGCTGAATATCCGCATCACTGTCATCGGCAAAAACTGCCGAAAAGACTCTTTTGGAAGCCAGTTTACTCAGGTGTAGAACGTCGCTGTCCACGCAAATAGCCCATGCCATTTGTTCTGCTCGTGAAGTCGTTCTCGCGGACCGATCAACTGCAAACATGCCAATTGACTCTGTTCCAAATTCGCAGCTAGTCTTCGGCACTCTGTGAGGCCACAGGTCTTCGTCCGTGGACAGTTCAGAAGTCATTCGCGAGCCAGGCTAAGTTCTCAAGCCCAGGCTGATTCATCCCATTAATCGGAGCTGCCAACCATGTGCGGCATTGTTGGATACGTCGGTTTTCGTAGTGCACCGGACTTCCTCATTGAGGGGCTGCATCGGCTTGAATACCGTGGCTACGACAGCGCGGGGATTGCGGTGCAGACGGGTTCCGGGCTCGAGATTCGCAAGAAAGCCGGGCGAGTTATCGAGCTAGAGAACACCGTCAACGACAGTCCGCTGCAGGGTGTCGTTGGAATCGGGCACACTCGCTGGGCGACCCACGGCGAGACCACCGACATCAATTCGCACCCCCACTTCGGCGGCAACGGCGACATCGCGCTGGTGCACAATGGTGTGATTGAGAATTACTTGTCGCTGCGAAATCAGCTGCAGGAACTGGGATACGTTTTCCATTCTCAAACCGACACCGAAGTCATTGCTCACCTGGTTGCACATCATCTGGAAGAGCAGCTAAAGCTAGGCGCAGATCCAGAAGATTCAGCTACCTACTCGAAAGCAGTTCGAGCAACGACGGAGCGGCTGAAGGGAACGTATGGACTTGCGGTTCTCTTTCGTGGATGCAGCGGCTTGTTGATTGCTGCTAGAGCGGGCAGTCCACTGGTCATCGGAGTTGGCGATGGAGAGTTCTTCATTGCCAGCGACGCCAGCCCGCTGGTTGGTTACACCAAGGATGTCGTGTACTTAAAAGAACACGAATTGGTGATGCTGACCCCCGATCAGATGCAGGTCGAACACCGCGACAGCGGCAGTGTGGCTCCTTCGGTTCAAACTCTCGATCAGGTCGTTGGCGACACCGACCTTGGTGAGTTCGAACACTACATGCTGAAAGAGATTTACGAACAACCACAGGCCATCGAAAACGCTTTGCGTGGTCGGTTCAATGAGGACGAAGCAACGGCTCGGTTAGATGGGCTGAACCTGTCGCTGCAACAGCTACGACGCATTAACCGTGTGGTATTTACGGCGTGCGGAACAAGCTGGCACGCCGGTTTGGTTGGCGAGTACTTGCTGGAAGAGTTCGCTCGGATTCCCACCGAAGTCGAATACGCCAGCGAGCTGCGATATCGGAACCCGCCCATCGACCACAACACGCTTGTGTTCTCGATCACGCAGAGTGGTGAAACGGCAGACACGCTTGCAGCACTCCGCGAATGCAAACGTAAGGGCCATCCGACACTCGCGATTTGTAACGTTGTTGGATCGACGATTGCTCGCGAAGCAGACGGCGGCCTGTACCTGCACGCTGGCCCTGAAATCGGCGTTGCGTCGACGAAGGCGTTCACATCGCAAGTGAGCGTTTTAACAATGCTGGCTTTGTATTTCGGGCGGATGCGGCACCTCTCGGTTCCCGCTGGTGAGCGAATCATTGGGCATCTCAAAGACATGCCAAACATGATGCGTCGCGCGCTGGAATGTCATAGCGAGGTCAAGCGCATCGCTTCGAAATACGCTGAGTTCAACAATTTCTTGTACCTCGGCCGACTGTACAACTTCCCTGTGGCCCTCGAGGGTGCGTTGAAGTTGAAGGAGATTAGTTACATCCATGCCGAAGGTTATCCGGCGGCGGAAATGAAGCATGGACCAATCGCGTTGGTTGATGAACAAACGCCAAGCGTGTTTGTGGTTCCACGCGGTCAGATCTATCCAAAGGTCATGAGCAACCTTGAAGAAGTGCGAGCTCGAAAAGGTCCAATCATCGCGATCGCATGCGAGGGCGACACGAAGATTGCCAAGCTGGCTGACGATGTCATCTACGTTCCAGACGTCGAAGAGTACCTACAGCCGTTGGTAACTTCTGTCCCATTGCAGCTGCTGTCGTATCACATCGCGCTGCACCGTGGCTGCAATGTTGACCGGCCAAGAAACCTCGCGAAGAGTGTGACCGTCGAGTAGTTTTCGGTTCTTTGCCCCAGCGGCACTGATGCAGGCGCGGCTTGCGTCGGTCGCTATGATCTGCCCCACAAAATCCGGGCCAGATCAGTAGGGAGAACCACACTATGTGGACGCAACTGAAATCCGCTTTGGTCACACACACGCGAAGCCGAAAGTGTAGTAGTCCGGCCATTGCCGACGTTCAGGTTCTTGAAACGCGTGCGCTACTGGCGGGGAATGTCAGCGTGTCCATGCAAGGGGATAACGTTCTCCTTAAAGGTGACAGCCGGGCCAACTCGATCTCGATTACGACAGTGGCCGAGGGCGTTCAGATTCTGGGCACGCGTGGCACGTTCGTGAATAACTCACCGTTCATGTTGATCCCGAACACGGAGATCGGGAACATGGATTTCCGCATGAAAGGCGGCAACGACACCGTGGTGCTAGTCGCCGACGTGGGTGGCAATGTCACCGGTCGAATGGGGCCTGGTTCAGACACGTTCAGCGTGACAGCCTCAATCGGTGGTGACCTCAGTGTGAAGACGGGTTCTGCGATTCCCGGAACGGCAGATGTCGTGTCTGTTTCCGCCAGCACCATTACTGGCGACACCAACATCAAAGGCGGTGGTGGCAGACAACGCGTTGTGGTGAATGCGAGTCAGTTCGTAGGAGACACAGCAATCAGCCTGGGCGGGGGCAATGACCTTTTTGAAGTCTCGACGACGTTATTCGGCGGAGGCTTGAATGCCAACGGTGGTGGCGGTGGGAAAGACGTTTTCGTCTGGGCTCCGCTAGTGAACCCACCGTCTCGCAACTTCGAGACCGTCATCTAGCGAGCGTTCCGCTCGACCGTGTGCGGCGGCGGAGTTGAGTTTTGTTACCGCCGACAGTCCGTTCCAAAGACAGCGTGTGACTCGAAGCAGAATCTGGATGGTGCCACCCCGATGAGGCAGTGGCACCATTCTCTGTGATTCTTATTCCGATGTCGGTGGCATGATGCGGGTTGGTCTTACTTCGGGCTGATGGCCAAGCAATTGCTGGCGAGCCTGAGTCTGCTGAGCCAACCCGTGGATGCGGATAAACCCAATTGCCGTATCGTGCGGGAACTCGTCGCCCTCTTCGTAGGTGGCAAGTTGCTCGTTGTACAAACTGTGTGGGCTCTTCATTCCGGTCACCACGGCACCGCCCTTGAAGAGACGGACACGAACAGAACCGGTGACGAAGCGTTGGTTCTTCTCAACAAAGCCCATCAAATCCTGGTGGAACGCGCTGAACCAGAGGCCATCGTAAATGATGTCGCTGGCTGTTTGCGTGACGAACGTCTTGAACCGCATTGCCTGACGACTGAGAGTTAGGTTCTCCAGTTCGCGGTGAGCCGTATGCAAGATGATTGCAGCAGGTGCTTCGTAAACCTCGCGGCTCTTGATGCCGACCAATCGGTTCTCGACATGATCAATACGGCCGACGCCGTGTTCGCCGCCAATCTTGTTGAGGTGCTCGATGAGAGGAACTCCGTCCATCGCTTCACCGTTCAAACCGGTTGGACGTCCCTGTTCGAAATCAATCACAACTTCGACTGGTTCGTTCGGAGCAGTCAGTGGGTCGCTGGTCCATTGGTACGCGCCGGCTGGTGGAGCGACCCATGGGTCTTCAAGCACGCCAGCTTCGACCGATCGTCCCCGAATGTTCTGGTCGACGCTGTAGATGCTCTCCTTGGTCGCATCAACTTCAATTCCGTTATCGGCGGCGTACTTCAGTTCTTCCGTTCGTGTCCACTTCCATTCGCGAACCGGAGCAATAATCTTTAGCGCCGGGTTCAGTGTGTTAAACGAGACGTCGAACCGAACCTGGTCGTTGCCTTTGCCAGTGCAACCGTGAGCAACCGCGGTGGCTCCGTGTTCTTTCGCGTGTTCAACCATGCGATGAGCGATGAGTGGACGACCGAGAGCTGTGGCGAGTGGGTACTTGCCTTCGTACATGGTTCCCGCCATCAGTGACGGCCAAACCATGTAGTCGATGAACATGTTGCGAACATCTTCGACGATCGTTTTGACCGCGCCCGTTCGTTTGGCTTTGGCTTCGATCGCGTCGAGATCGCGCCCCTGTCCGAGATCACACGTGTAGGTGATCACGTCCATGTCGTACTTTTCGTTAATCCACTTCACGGCGACGGATGTATCGAGTCCACCACTGTAAGCCAGAATCACCTTCTCACGCGTCATTTTTCAGCTTTCGTCTTCTTCGGCAAAACACCGCTGAGGCCAGCGGTAGAGTTCGTTGTGTGCAGCATGAACGGGGTAGTATATGGACTGATCGATCTGAAGCGAACAAGTGCATGGCCGCCGAGACTCGGAATCCCAAACGATTGCAATGGTTGCTACACGCAATTGGGTGGATTCTGCATCCTGCCATCGCCTGCTTCGAGTTTTCCGTGCGTGGGGGAAAAGCTGATTTGCAGCTCGCAATCTGGCTGTGGCACAACGATCCAGATCCAGTCCGTCGTAAGGCCACGGCAATGTGCTACCTCGTGACAGGGGGCCAGAGAATTGCTCTGCGTAGCAATTTGCTGCTGGGCTTAATGGTTTTCGTCCTGCTGGCAACCGGGTTTGCCCTTGGCCGCATCCAACTTCTTTTTGCATACTGCATGATGGTCATCCTGATCACCGCCGGGCTGTCATTCTTATTCACGGCAACGATGGGGATGGTGGCTATGTTTTACGCGTTCACCAAACGCGTCCCACTTTGGATCGAAGAAACAACAGACCCTGAGTACGCCGAAACTCACTGGCCTCCGGTTCAGGGCAAATCGAACCAAGTTGCAATCTTCTCACTACCATCAATCGGTGGCATCTTGATGGTTGGAGTGATGGTCGTTCCCGAGAAGTGGATGTACCACGCTGCGGCCGGCTTACTTTTGTTCGTACCGCTCATCCTGTGGCTTGCGCACAGAGTTCACGCTACGACCGTCGAAGAGTGTTACGGAGATTTGCCTCGTTGTTAGACAGTGTTACTGAATCGAAAGATGGGCATGGATCAGCAGACAACCAGACTGGAACGCTATCCGTGGGGCATTGCTGCAGTCGCCTGTCTTGCGGCGATGTTTTTCTGGTCGGCCAATGATGCCAGCTTTCCGCTAACCGTCGAAGTAGCGAAAGCCAATGTTGGAGCAAGTGAGGTCTTTCAGCGCTGGCATCCGGCTCAGCTTCATCCGTGGGACAAACTGGGGAAGCGGCTATTTCTCCTGTGCGCTATCTACGGGGTTGGTGTGATGAGCCTTGCGGGACTTGGAATCCGATTTGCGAAGTCTCGAAAGAAGTCTGACCTCGTGGTGCTCTTGGCGGTTGTGATGGGCTGGGGCAGCTTCTTCATGTCACGCCACCTTATCGATGACTGGCGTCGCTTTAATCAAGTCACCGCACGGATGGACGACTTCGAGGCGGCGGCACAATCACTCAGCGAGCGATGGCCTACTAAATCGTTGGAAGTGCCGGGGCTTGGTAGCGTGCTGGTGCAGAAAGGCAGAACGTCAATGGCGATTCAGAAGGTTCTAAATCAGCCTGGCTATCCGACGCGTCTTCAGCCGGGGATAATGATGGGCCAAATGTTGAATGGCGGAATCCGATTCGATCTATGGCCGGACGTTTGGATCGCCCTTGAGTACCATCCGAACGGAACGGTGCCGAAAGTGGGGGATACCGAGCCCGGTCGGGTGCCCCGCAGGATAGTTTCGTGTCAATGCATCAAGGACAGCTGGTATTTACTGCGGTATGCCAATTGGCCCCGAGGGGACTAAACACAAGGATGAGCCTACGTCGGCTGCTTATCCGGATGCAGGTAAATGAAACTCTTGCCGAGCTTCCCGTTGTAGTTGCCAGCCGAAATCATGATCAAGCCGTCCGTGTCTTTGGATGCTTCGATGGCCTTTTGTGTCGCCTCGATAATCACGTCGATGTTGTGGCCGTTCATGATGATCTCCATCACGCTGTTCACGCCACCAGGCAGTTCCGTCTTAACCGTTGGGTCGTCACGGAGCAGCGGGCAGAACTTCTCGTAAGTGCTGGCAATCGAGAAGCTGTACTTGCTGCCGGCTTTTGAACCACTGCCCGCGATGCCGCCGGGGAACGACATGATGACACCCGGCTGAGATTCCACTGCTTCCACCGCGCGTTCGGCGGCGGTGAGGGCAGAGTCTTCATCTTTGCCAAAGAACCACAGATTGCCGCCCATAAGCCCGTTGGCGTAGCCGAGTCTTCGGTCGAGAACGAATTCGCCGCCGAGAATTGGTATCCACCACATGTTTCTGCCGTGCCGTTCAATTCGCTTCTGGTAGCCGTTACCGAAGTAAGCGACCTTCCGACCCATCTGAAAATGGTCGTCTGATTCAATCAGATTGAAGCACGAAGCCGTTGGGCAAGTCAGCACGTTTTGACTAATTCGAACCAACGCCGCGCGTTCTAGTTTCCTGGCTCTGTCTTTCCAAAAACGAGGTGCGTGCAGTTGGACGATTGCTCCCGGACGGCCATCGGGTGTTTCGAAGGATTCGTCGCCACCAGGGCCAACGTATCGGTCGACTCCGGCTTCGCAGTCACAAAGAATCGTACTGGATGCGTTTCCGGTCGCTGCGTTCACGGCGTGGCCCAACCACTTGCGGTTCTTCGCTGTGATAAGGAACTCAACGTAGATGCTGCGGAACGCTTCGGCGTAGGTATCGTCGATGATAGCCGTCATGCTGATGCTCCCCCGCGCCCTTCGCTTTCGTAGACGGCGGCTTCCGTGACAATTTTGTCCATCAATACATCATGCGGAGCGACGGGGATGTCATCGAAGAGTTGCGATTCGTAGCACAGGGCAACCAGCGAACAATCAGGACGAACCTTCTCAAGCAGGCGGTCGTAGTAGCCTTGGCCATTGCCCATGCGGTGGCCCTGACGATCGAATCCAACGCCCGGGACCAGAATCAAATCAAGCTCTTCCGCCTCAACTTCTTTTTCAGGATTGCCCCAATGTTCTTTTGGCGGTTCCAGAATCTTCCACTTGCCGACGACCATTTTTTCGAGGCTGGTCATGTGCCAGAGCCCCAATTTGTTCTCGCCGTTTTCGTCTTCCGTGCAGTAGGGCACGATGATTTTTTTATCGCCCTTCGCAACCTCTTCCAGTAGTTCTGGCTTGGTGCGAGTTTCCGAGCGGCAGTCGATGTACCACATCACGACGTTCGCGCTTTGATACTCGGGCAATGCCATGAAACGTTTGACGGCTTCGGCACTGATTTCGTCTTTGTTTTCCTGCGCGTTCCGAGCGTCGTACGCCTGACGCCGCATCCTTTCTTTTCGCTCAAGCGTTTGTTCGAGTGTCTCGTCAGTCACGAATCTGCCTCAGGCTTCAGTTTCAGTCGTTGTCCACTGCGGACAATTAGAACGATCTGAAACGCGCTGTCGAGGACATTGAAAGCTGGTAATGTGTTTTCTCAGACCTTACTTCGAATTGTCCGGTTCAGTTTTCGAATCTTCGACAGAAGCAGGTGGGCATAGCGCTGATTCTTCGTTGATGATCTGTTGCGGTGCGTAGAATCACGTGGTCTGGCTCACACTCACTGAGGCGACGAATGTTGCAGAACTGGAAACCGACCCGCGTAGAGGCTTTGCGAAGGCTTGAAGCTTTCGTGCCTGACGCGGCTCAGAACTACGCCGCATTCCGGAACTTCGACTTCGGGCCCGACCGACATGACCACGTTTC
>JBGCDN010000252.1:0-13084 GCA_045105495.1 Planctomycetaceae bacterium | reverse complement strand
GACGATCGCGTCGTATTCCCAAACGCCGGCCTTGTACAGTCCTTCCTGTCCATCGGCTGCTTCGTCGACAGCGTAGTCTTCCTCTCGCAACGCCTGAACAAGGCCGCGCCTGAGATCGGGTTCATCTTCAACAACAAGAATTCGCAAGGCCTGCTTCTTCACTTTTCTCTTTGGCTGTGTTTTGGAGCATCGTAATCGAAAATGAGAGCGGCCCCCAAAGACCTGATGAGACCGCCCTCCAGCTTCCAGTAATTTCAGTGTTTTACTTGAGTAGCTCCAGCGACGTAACTCGGCCGTTTTGACTGAAAGTCTTGCCAAAACCAATCGTTGCTTTGACTTTCACATTCGGATGGCCTGCAACAGAGATTGTTGGTGCGACCATGTATCCCGAACCTGCATTTGTGATCTTGAAACCAGTCACCTTCCCGTTCTCTACGATAGCGGTTGCCGCAGCCGGCGTGTGTCGCCACAGCTGTCCTGACTCAGGGCGATATCGGTAGTAGTTTGAAACTTCGTCGAGGCGATCATTGGTGATTCCATGCTTGCTAAGTGCATTCATCAGGACTTCCTTGTTCATCCGCTCGCGTTCCCTTGAAGGAGGACCGTTCCGTGATGGGCGGACGTTGCTAAATGCGTCTCTGAAGATCTGTGGTTTCACTCCGAGCGCGGCGGCGATGAGAGCGACTGGGCGCCCGCCATCACGGCGGTCTGTTTGATATCCGCCGATGAAAACGACTGTTCCAGCTGGGGCACTTGCCGGGCTGCGACGTGTTCGATTCATACTTCGATTTGCCTGTTGGTCGTTCCGGAAAGAGTGCCCGCCATTTCGCTGATCTTGTTCATCACCGGGGCGTGGTGGTCGCGGCAATTCATCGCGCGTGAGTTTGCCGTCTTGGTTCTTGTCCAGCTTAGTCAGAACAATCGCTGCAGCCTGGATCTCCTTCTTTGAAATTTCTCCGTTGTGATCTGTGTCGAACAGGTCAAGGTATGGGCCGCCGCGAGGCCCTCCTCGACGGCCGTCGTTTGGACGATCTTGTTGACACGTGAATCCAGCAGCTGCGATAGCAACAACGGATACCAATGAGGCCAGAATCTTCATTTTGTTCTCCACCAAAGTTGTTCGACGCATGCATTGTCGAAGGCCAACCTTAAACGAACGTGAACTCGGCAAAACAATCTCCCTGGTTTCGAAACCGGCTCCGTCTGGTGTTCAGGCTCTGAGTCGGTAGAGACATCAAATGCCCAGTGGCAAGACCATCGCGTCAGTCTTCGCTAAACTTCGCGGCTCAAATCTCAACCAACGAAGGACACCTGACATGACAACCGAATACCCGGAAAAGACTTGTACAATCGACCGCCTTGTCACTCATGCCAAGCTTGTGGAAGCCGCTGTCGGCGGTTCAAAGACTCAACAACGCCGCGCGGGTGTGTATGGGTACCCTGGCGAGAAGTTCAAGCTGGATGACATTGAGTTCGAGATCACCGGATTGCGGACAGAACGCTGGGGCGACATCAG
The DNA here is from genome assembly GCA_045105495.1 of Planctomycetaceae bacterium. Classification (GTDB taxonomy): domain Bacteria; phylum Planctomycetota; class Planctomycetia; order Planctomycetales; family Planctomycetaceae; genus CAYNWT01. The sequence goes on along the minus strand of JBGCDN010000252.1, from coordinate 11,568 downwards.
CGAAGAAGACGCGCAGCGAGAAGGCTATCCGAATCTGCAGATGTACTGTGCGATGATTGAGCGGATGCATCAGGGCATGGACTGGGATCAGGATCAGCCCGTCTGGGTTCACGACTTTGCGAAAGTCGCTTCGTAAGCGGCCTGTTGCCGAATGCCAATCGCGGCCGCTGGTCGCTGTCGTTGAACGCTCTCACTTTGCAGCGATCAACTTTGATGCTGTGTAACAATGCGACCAAGACTGTGAAGCAATTCCTTCACAGTCTGGTCGGCATGTTCTTCTTAATCGTAGGCGTCGTTGACCGTTGATACTTCTGCTTCGGTCCAGCCAACGCTTTTCTCCTGTGATGCTTCGCCGCCGCAATCCACCTTGCAGCGGCTACGGACGAATTCAATCGCCAAGTATCCGCTCACGTTTTCTGTCTGATTCTTCGCAAGACAGGCGTAAGGTCACGCTCCATCGCTACGTCATAAGTGCGTAGCAACAGCAGGAGCGAGCCAATGTCAGCGAATCATCCAGAAACCAGTACTGTCCAGCGAATGCAGAAGTTCGTGGCAAAGTACCGCGAAAAAAGTGGCACTGAGGCTCATCCGGACGAAGCCGTAACGGAAAGCATCGTGCTTGGATTGGCTTCTCATGTCGAACAACTTGGCCGGCCACTCTGTCCGTGTAATTTTTACCCGGACAAGCAGGCCGAGCTCGAATCCAGCAGACGCTGGGTCTGTGCCTGCGACGAAATGAAGCAGTACAAGTATTGTCACTGTCTTTTGTTTTGCGGTCCTGATGGCAAGCCCATTACTGAGTACTTGCCTGACGATCACGAAGGGCGAAAAACCTACGGTGTCGTCAAAGATCCGACACCCGAAAGCGGGCGAGAAGCACGGCATCAGGTCGAAAACTCGTAGCACATATTTGAATCAATAACTCCCATTCGAAAGGGGATTTCTCATGGCAACGACAGTTCTACAAGACACCTTCCAGCAACAGGTTTTGGAATCCGATCAGCCAGTCTTGGTCGACTTCTGGGCTCCATGGTGCGGCCCATGCCGCGCGGTGGCTCCGGTTATTGACGAGCTGGCAGAAGCGTATGAAGGCAAGGCGAAAGTCGTGAAAATCGATGTCGACCAATCACCTGGTCTCGCCCAGGAATACGGGGTTAATTCGATCCCGGCTTTCTTTGTGTTCAAGAATGGCAAGGTTCAAGGCCAAGCTGCCGGAGCTCTCTCCAAAGACGCGCTGAGCAGTTTGATTGACGAACACCTCTAAGCTTGTCTCCCACATCTTTTTGGACACCTCTGTTTGCATTGGCAGCCAGAGGTGTCGTCTTACAGCATCTGAGTGCCGAAGCCGGGCGGGAGAAGTCGGTTCAAGTGGAAGAGCTCACAGTGAACCAAAATCTGTAGAACCTGATTTTCAAAACCTTCTCTGACTACCGAACCTGACATTGCTCAGGATGTAAAGAGTCAATAAGACGAATCTGTTAACGCAACGAACTCGGAAAGGAATCCGATGAAGCTCACGAAACGGCTAAGCAGCCTTGTATTGCTTGCTTTCGCAGCATGTGTCACCACTGGCTGTGCTCACACCCAACCGCCAATGTCCGCGCCGTTTGGTGGAGGCGGTGGTTGAGGTGCGGCAATTTCGGCCGGTCCGGCCGACACGCAAATCGTCGACTCAGGCTCTGTGGTTAGCGAAGATGCTGCATGAGAACGCAGCGGCTCACTCCGTCGATCAAGTGTCAGGCATAGTCATTGGTCCTCAGTGATTGATCCCCACGCCTATTGATGGTGGCCGATGTAATATCGCGAACCTGCAGTTTTCTGTAGGTTCGTTTTTCTTGCGCCGAGCGAAGGACAAGCGCCCTGGCGAAAAGGTATTCAGTTGGACGTGACGTCAGGACGTCTCTAAAGTGCCACTCATGCAAGGGTGTCGTCTGTGGCACCGGCAGCACATCTTGAACACCGAGTGAATCATGACTGGCTACACCGTACACACTGGCTCTTCCGAAAAATTTTCAATTGGATGGGACAACATCTTCTCTGGCGGAAAGGTCAAGAAGAAAACAGCAAAGAAGAAGGTCGCGAAGAAGCCGACCAAGAAGGCAACTCGAAAGAAGAAGTAGGACTTCGTGCCTCGTTTTACTTCGGCTTCTCGCCATCGATGCTACCGCGCCGCCATTGGTGGAGGGCTGCTGTTCGTCTTGCTGACCAGTGCGGCAATGGTTGTCTATCCCGGCGGAACTCGGATAGACCCCACTGCCGAGCGATATCTGTTTTCGCAGAACTATTTCTCCGACCTCGGTCGAACACACGACTTCGAAGAGAACTCGAATCTGCCTTCGATGCTACTGTTCAGCTCGGCACTGCTGACCGTCGGCTGTACGACCGTCGCGCTTTTTCTTTCGATGCCGGATCTATTCGAGAACGATCGGTTCAGCCGGTTCGTGTCGCTACTGGTGACCGGATTTGGGCTGATTGCGGGAACCGGATTTGTTGGTATCGCATTGACGCCCTGGGACTTATTTTTCCCACAGCATGATCTGTGCGTGAATGTTGGATTCCGATCGCTGTTGCTTGGCTGCGTCGCGGCGATGATAAACATCTATCGGGCAAAGCGGTTCCCCAATCTGTTTGGACACCTCATGGTCGTGGTGTCGTTTGTGCTGCTCGGGTACATCTTGCTGTTGGCGTTTGGGCCGGGACCAGACGAACCAGTCGGACTGACTATTCAGGTCGGTGGGCAGAAAGTGGTGGCGTACACGCTTGTGGCCGGGATCACATGTCTGGCGTTCGGAGCCATGCGGGTGGAACGGCAGCAAAACGTGTCAGACTAGTGAAACTGAAGCCAGTTGGTGGTTCGCGTTCCCGCAGGACTTGAAAGTCGAGACGACGGGCCGGTGGTCTGACTGCAGCGTCCATCCCAGTCTGGTTGAAGTGATATCGAGAAAAAATTCCAACTAGCGCGCTCGGCATTGGGTGGGATGACGCTTAGTCTTAGGCTTCGTGTACAGAATGAGCGACATGGTTGAACTTTCACAGCAAATTGAACGCTATCGCGGCTATTTGAGGCTGCTGGCTGAAGCTCAAACTGCGAACCAGTTCCGTGCGAGGATCGATCTTTCGGGCGTGGTTCAGCAGTCTTTGTGGGAAGGTAGCCGCACCATCGAGTCTTCTGGGCTGAAGGCCACTGAAGAACTGCCACGCTTGTTACGCCAGATTCTGGCAAACAACTTGCGCGACGAAATCCGTCGCGCGACCGCCCAGCGGCGCGATGTTCGATTAGAACGTTCCATCGAAACGTCATCGGTGCGGCTTGGTGGTCTGCTGGTCGGCGATGATCCTTCACCCAGCCAAAACGCAATTTTGGGCGAGCAGGTGGTCTTGGTTGCCGAAGCAATTCTTCAACTGAGCGAAGATCAGCGGCAGGTCATTGTGAGACACTACCTTGCCGGTGATTCGGTCGATGCAACCGCGGTGGCAATGTCTCGGTCAGTGGCGTCGGTCGCCGGACTGCTACACCGCGCTCTCAAGCAGCTGCGGATAATCCTGGAACGTTCTGAGATTGAGGAAGCGTAATGGGTTCGGAGTCAGAACGTTCAGAATTCGATGATGTCCTAGCCGAGGTTCTTCGTGCGGAAGCGGCGGGTGAGAAACAGGATGCTGAGTACTGGTCCGCGAAGTACCCGGCTTGCAGCGATTCGCTGCGCGAGTTCTTCGCGAACCGGCAGGAGCTGGGGCTGACCAACGTTTTTGCTGAAGTTACCGACATGCCAACGATCGTTCCAGGTGGCGACTCGATGGGCAGTGATGCCCTTGCTGCTCCTGGCGACGCGATTCAGTATTTCGGTGACTACGAGATTGAGGCAGAACTTGCGCGTGGCGGGATGGGCGTTGTCTATCGGGCCAAACAAACGTCCCTCGGGCGTACCGTCGCCATCAAGATGATCCTGGCTGGAACATTGGCATCAGACGACCACGTCGCGCGGTTCAAGACAGAGGCGGAAGCTGCGGCGCGGTTAGATCATCCGGGCATTGTTCCGATCTACGAGATTGGAGAACACAAGGGGCAGCATTACTTTTCGATGGCCTTCGTAGCCGGGCACAGCCTGGCGGACCGGGTGGCCGATGGCCCACTGCCTCCGCGCGAGGCAGCGCGGATTGTGGCCGATGCGGCGGCTGCACTGCAGTACGCGCATGATCTGGACGTGATCCATCGTGACTTGAAGCCAGCCAACATTCTGATGGACGGTGATCGTCCGAAGGTGACCGACTTCGGATTGGCAAAGCGGTTAGATCAACAAAGCATGACGGCGACCGGTGAAGTTTTGGGAACCCCTGGTTTCATGTCGCCCGAGCAAGCCAGCAACGCGGAGGGAGCCGGCAAGCCAAGTGACGTCTACGGCTTGGGAGCGATTCTGTACGCGACCCTCACCGGACGACCTCCATTTCAGGCGGCGAATGTGGTCGAGACTCTTTGTCAGTTACTGGAAACCGATCCGCCGGCTCCACGTCAACTCAATCCGTCCGTCCCGGCTGATTTGGAAACAATCTGCATGCACGCGTTGCGGAAAGAACCCGCGCGGCGTTACGAATCGGCTGCAGCGTTGGAAGCCGACCTGCGACGCTATCTCGAGGACAGACCGATCCAAGCGCGGCCTGTTTCGACGTTCGAACATGTTTGGAAATGGGCCAAGCGACGCCCTTTGATTGCTGGCTTGTCGTCTGCGTTGATGCTCAGCCTGCTCGTGGGTTCTGCCATTATTGGAAACCTGTGGATACAGGAACGCGACGCGCGGGTGGCGGAATCGGTCGCATCACAGAAGGCAAGAGACAGCGCAAAGGACGCGGTCTCGTCTCGGAACGCAGCCATCGACGCAAAAAACGATGCCATCAAATCGCGCAACGAAGCGTTGGCTGCGAAGAAGGATGCGGTCGAGCAGACAAAAATCGCTGAGCAAAACCTGGTGACCAGTACTCTGAGCTTGGCCGACCTCATGTATGCCAATGGCGACGCTGGACTTGCGGAAGTCCGGTACAAGGAACAATACCGCGCCGCAGTTGAGAGAAACGATGGAGACCGACGCGCGTGGTGGCGTCTGTGGCGTACTTACATTGAGTACCCAGTTGAACAGCGACTTCCCGTTTCAGGGACAAGTCTGACGTCATCCGCAGATGGGAAATGGGTAGCCATTGCGAGTGGGGATACATTGTCCGTGTTAGATGGAGACACCTATGAGTTGCGTCATACGTTCAAGTCGTCTGTCGGAGCGATGTGGCGCGCCGAGTTCTCTTCGACTGGTCGCTACCTGGTCGCAAATCATACGGACGGTTCATGTTTACTGCAGTGGGACATGCAGCAGCCGAAGACCGCGCCAGCGAAGTTGGAACTTGAGAATGTCGAACTGTCTGGCGTGATGAAGGCGATGATTGCTGCCGCGTCTGATCCAAGTGTTGCGGAGGCAGCTCGGCAGTTAGCAAATTCCAAACCGGGGTTCGGATTTGCCGGCGACAAAGTGTTGGTGGCCAGTACCCAGCGATTGTGGGAGTTCGATCTTGAGAAGCCGGGCAATCCCCCAGTGAAGTTGGCACAACGCAAACGTTCGGCAACGCCGGGTAGTACACCATCTGTGGTGCTGGCCAGGTTGAAGAACCGACTTTGGGTGACCGACTTCGGCAGCCTTCTGGGCACTCCGCTAACGATTGTTGATCTGGGTGAGGACGAAGGTGCGACGAAAATTGCTTACGTTGGCGTTGATGGTGATAGCCTCGTCGATATTCAGCCGCCGAGGAACTCGAGTCGTTTCTTGGGCCTTCCCGATTTTGTAGGTTCATTGCCGGCGGCGCAGAGGGCGATGTTGGTCGATACAAACCGGTTCGCGCTACACGCGCCGTCGTTGACCCTTGCCCTGATACATGACGATGAACTCTCAACGTGGGACCTTCGAACCAGCAAGCGAACCGGGGTATTGAAACTGCGTGACCAGTACTCTGTCGGCCCCCAGGAAAGCTGGTCGGAATCACGCCATCTTCGGTTCTCTCATGATGGGAAGCAGTTGGCAGTATTTGGAGAAGTGATTCGGATGGTCGATGTTGGTGCGATGGCGGTAGTGAAGAAGTTCAACTGGTTTCACGACAAACGTTTTTCACTGTCGACTCTCGGAGGATATAGCAACGTATGCTTCGCTCGAGGCGACACGCGATTGCTGAGCTGCACGTCTGAGTCCGGAGGTGCTAGAGGTCTCAGCGTCTACGCTCTTGATAGTGGTTCCTACTCTGTTTTGCCGGGGCCTTCTTCACCAAGGCTGACTTCTGACGGAACCATCTACACGATTGACCGCATGACGACAGCCAGTCTTTTGACATGGGATCCACCGTCGCTGAAGGTCTATCGAGATGGCGTCGAGCGAAAAATTCCAATACCGCGTCGGGCGAAAATGAAGGTGACTGGTGTTGGTAGTCCTTCTGCGGATGGGAAGCGGTTTGTCTTGGGTGGTCCCCCCGCGAAGGCGAACGAAGGTGGATCGCGATTGATTTGTGTGGAAACTGAATCTGGCGAAGTGTCAGAACCCCATGTGCTGGCAAACACGCCGGATGGATTAAGCACGTCTCCCGACGGCAACTATGTGAGCCTGATTGATGGTGGTGAGATACGGTTTCTAAGCCTGCCGGGCTTCAAAGTCGTTGATTCGGTTTCCCTACTAAGCGAAGCGCAAACGGACGAAAACTGGGCTGCCACGACCCCGGTCGTTGCCTGGTCCAGTGATTCGCGGCGAGTCGCCGTTGTGTTTCAGCCTCTGCAGCGAGACCCAAAGACGGGAGCCATGCTAGATGTAAAGAAGCAGGAAGTCGCGATTGTCGATGTCGAACAGGCAACCATCGTCGCGCGGAGAGAATGCCCGCGTCGTGTGCTCGGAGGGTTGTTTGTTGGTGACGATAGCGAGCTTGCTTTGTACTGTTCCCAACAGGGACACGCGTTCCAGTTCTTCTCCGCGACTGACCTTGCTAACAAAGGCGAGTGGGATTTGGGGATGGTGGAGATCGGCGCGATGGCAGAAAGCAAAACACGGCGCGTTTTGGCGTGTGGGAATGTCGAGGGGCGACTGATGTTTTGGGATTCCGTTCGCAGGGAACCGCTTGTAGATGTCAATCTTTTTGATGACCGAATCGGCAACATGGAATTCGTCGGCGAAGACGAGCCAACGCTTCGACTAACCGTGGGTGTGAAAGTGATCGATCTGGACCTGGAACGTTCGACAGAGTTGGTGACGCGACATCTTGAAGCAGCTAAGTGATCGTGATTCAGGCTATTCGATCAGTCCACCTTGCGTTTGGTGTGATTCGAGGTCATCGGAATCAAGCCGAGTCAACGTTGTGAACTGGAAGTCGAGTCGCGGAGCGCGGTCAGGTTTGAGGTTGAACGTGGAGACCATCGGACGGTGGTCTGAATGCATTGTCCATTCAAGTTCACATGATGCGATTTCGACGGCGTCGTTCGTCCAGACCTGGTCCAATGCCAGAACCGGGCAGGGGGTCGGCCAGGTGCAATAGAACCCGTGTCCTTGTTCTTCAAATGCATTCCCCAACCGCCCACGGAGAGCATTGATGTGCACTGATTCCGTCGGCGTATTCATGTCGCCCATCAGAATGACGGGACCTTGCGGCAAGCTGTCCAATACGTCAATCAGTGCGTCGAACGATGGGCCTCTTGGCCTTTGCGGACCCGATAGCAGGTCTGCCATGACCACATTGACTGCTTCGCCATTTATCTGCACCTCAGCAATTCCATAGTGTGATCTTTCAGCGAGTTCTCCCTCCGAAACGAGCCGCGCCGGGTACTTCGTGATGAGTCGCATGCCTCGAGGGAACTGCAAGATTGTGTGTTGGGGAAACTGGTTCTCCCAGAAGCCTTGTTGTGAATGGTCTGAACCGTCAACGGTGTCCACGTTCGATTCTGCGAGACCAATGATGTCGGCGTTCCACGACTTCGTTTGCTTGGCAATGCCGTTCCAGCCAAGGCCTCCGCCTCCAACGTTCCAAAATCCAAGGGTCACCGATCCTTTCGGCTGAGTCTCCACGCCCGGACGATTCCAAGCCGGAAGAAGCAGGCAACACTGAATGATGGCGACCGAAATGATCGGCCAGGCTAGCTTGGTCTTCTGTTTCCGGACGAGCACAACACTCAGGACCGCGGCGGCCGTCAGAACCAGCTGCGGCGTCGCATAGAACAGTACAGCCAACGACTGAACCTCGTCGCGCGGACCGAATCGGATGATGCCGCCGATGACACTTCCCAGCGTCAGGCAGCAGGCAGTTGCGATCAGCAGCTTTGAATGACGTGCTGATGTCGCGGCGCTGGTGTATTCGTCTGGCATGACAGTCTCCGACTTGCTGATTTACTTTTGGCTGGAGACGTCGCCCAGACGATCCCTATCGAGCGACGGATGTGTTGCGATCGTACGCACAACCGGTGGGCAGAAGTTACAATTCCCGCCCCGCGTTTTTACAAGAGCCAGAGTTGCAGCCATTTACCGCGACATTCACCGTTGAGAAGTACCTGCACGGCAGCCGAATCGACACGTATCTCACTCGACAGTTTCGCAACTACACGTCGTGGCGGATGCAGAGGATGGTTTCATCTGGATGCGTTCGCATTGAGGATGAAGTGGTTCCGCTAAGTCGGCGAGTCTCCCGTGGCGAGCACGTCACGATTCGATTGGTCGAGCCACCCGACAAGCTACATGATCCGGAGCCCATGCCACTTCAGATCGTATTCGAAGACCCGTGGCTGATCGTTATCGACAAACCCGCCAACCTCGTCGCGCATCCTGTGTCTTCACTTCAGTCTGGGACGTTGGTGAATGGTCTGCAGGCGTACTTGGATTCTCAGACACCGGTGCGAGGCTTATTGCGACCAGGGATTGTGCACCGATTGGATCGAATGACCAGCGGCTTAATCGTCACGACGAAAAGCCATACCGCTCACCGAGGCCTCGGTTCAGACTTTGAACACCGACGTGTGTCAAAGTCGTACATCGCCGTTGTTGAAGGCATCATGCAGGACGATTCAGGTGTCATCGATCGACCCATCGGCCGGCAGCACAATTCCATCTTGATGTCCGTCGATCCCGCTTCAAGGAACCCGAAACCAGCGATCACAGATTTCGAAGTCCTAAAACGTTTCGAACGCAGAACGCTGGTTGAAGTTACCCCGCGCACGGGTCGCAATCATCAAATTCGCGTTCACTTCGCCGCGATTGGACACCCACTTGTCGGCGACGAGTTCTATGGATTTGAAGGCCCAACGACCGATTCACCCGGCGATGCCCGTCATGCTCTGCACGCATCGTTTCTTGGGTTTACTCATCCGATTACTGGAGTGAAGCAGGAATTTCGATCAGCCGTTCCGATAGATCTGAAAGCACTGTTGAATTGACTGCGTGTGGAGTCGGGTGAGGTCGGCAGTTACAAGAGCACCTACGTGCGAAAGCTCATTAATTGATGCGAGCAATGATTCCGTACTTGCGGGCCTCCGAGCCCCAAGCACGCGTAACATTGTTCTTGCTACAAAGCCGAACTTTGAAATTGCTCGTTTGTGAATCAGCAACGTAAAGGGACCTTGGGGCTCGGAGGCCCCAAGTACGGATTCAGGCTTTGCAGAAACTAAAGTCCAGCCAGTGCCGTGTTGAAGGTTTCGCTGGGTCGCATGGCTTTGGCGACAAGTTCTTCTTCGGTTGAGTAGTAACCGCCGATATCGACCGCTCGGCCCTGAACACTGTTGAGTTCGTCAACGATTTTCGACTCGTTGGCAGCGAGGGATTCTGCAAGCGGTTTGAACTTCGCCGCGAGGTCTGCGTCGTCGGTTTGGTTCGCTAGTGCTTCTGCCCAGTACATGGCGAGATAGAAATGGCTGCCTCGGTTGTCGAGTTCATTCACCTTACGCGACGGTGATTTGCCGTTGTCCAGGACCTTGCCGGTCGCAGCGTCGAGTGCGTCGCCGAGGATCTTTGCTTTTGGGTTGCTGTTCACTTCACTGAGGTGTTCGAGCGAAACAGCGAGTGCGAGGAATTCGCCAAGCGAGTCCCAGCGCAGGTGGTTCTCTTCAACAAATTGTTGAACGTGCTTCGGTGCAGAACCGCCAGCTCCCGTTTCGAAGAGTCCGCCACCGTTCATCAGCGGAACGATCGACAGCATCTTTGCGCTGGTACCGAGTTCCAGAATGGGGAACAGGTCGGTCAGGTAGTCGCGAAGAACATTGCCTGTGACAGAAATCGTATTCTCACCCTTCGCCGCGCGTTCGAGGGTGAACTTTGTGGCGTCGGCGACAGACATGATTTCGATCTGCAGGCCGTCGGTGTCATGGTCCTTCAGGTATTCGTTGACCTTGGTGATAAGCTGAGCATCGTGGGCTCGCTTTTCGTTCAGCCAGAACACAGCTGGCCAACCAGTTGCTTTGGCCCGCGTGACAGCCAGCTTGACCCAGTCGCGGATCGGTGCGTCTTTCACCTGGCACATTCGCCAGATGTCGCCTTCATCGACCTCGTGTTCGAGGAGTGTCTTGCCTGCCTGGTCGACGACTCGAACGGTTCCGGCTGCGGGAATCTCAAACGTCTTGTCGTGCGAACCGTATTCTTCTGCCTTCTGAGCCATCAGGCCGACGTTTGGAACGGTTCCCATCGTGGTTGGATCGAACGCGCCGTTGGCTTTGCAGAACTCCACGGTTGCCGTGTAGAGATCGGCGTAGCTGCTGTCGGGGATAACAGCCTTCGTATCTTGCTGCTTGCCATCTTTGTTCCACATTTGGCCGGATGTGCGAATCATCGCCGGCATCGACGCGTCGATGATGACGTCGCTTGGAACATGCAGGTTGGTGATTCCCTTGTCGGAATTCACCATGGCCATGTCTGCACCGCTGTCAATTGCGGTCGCAACGTCGGCCTCAATTTCAGTGCGTTTGTCTTTCGGCAATTCCTGAATTTGGTTCAGCAGATTGCCAAGTCCGTTGTTGACGTTTACTCCGCATTGTTCGAGAGCGTCGGCATGCTTTGCGAACACGTCTGCGAAGTAGGCCTTCACCGCGTGACCAAAGATGATGGGGTCAGAGACCTTCATCATTGTGGCTTTCATGTGCAGCGAGAACAAAATGCCTTGTGACTTCGCTTCGGCAATTTGTTCAGCCAGAAACGTGGTTAACGCTTTCTTGCTCATGAATGTTGAATCAATCACTTCGGCAGCGAGAACCGGAACTGATTCTTTGAGAACCGTGACTGTTCCGTCTGCCGCAGTGTGTTCAATCTTTACACTACCGTCTGCTTCGATAGTGCAGGACTTTTCGTTCGATCGGAAATCGTTCTCTCCCATCGTGGCAACGTGAGTCTTCGAGTCAGACGACCAAGCACCCATTGAATGTGGATTCTTCTTCGCATACTGCTTCACCGCATTCGGCGCGCGGCGGTCGGAGTTGCCTTCGCGAAGAACCGGGTTCACCGCGCTGCCTTTGATTTTGTCGTAGCGAGCCTTGATGGCCTCTTCTTCAGACGTTGCTGGTTCGTCCGGGTAATCGGGAACGGCAAA
>JBGCDN010000251.1:0-10842 GCA_045105495.1 Planctomycetaceae bacterium | reverse complement strand
GCGGGGGGCGGAAGGTTGTGAGTTGTCGGCGGGGGTTCCGATTGTGCCTGTCGTTGTCGGTTCGGATGCAGCGGCGGTTGAAGCTGCGAAGCGAGTTGAGCAGGATGGGTTTCTTGTCGCGTGCGTGCGGCCTCCCACTGTCCCGAACGGGACTGCACGGCTGCGGATTTCGCTCAGTTCGGTTCATACAGAAGAAGACATCAGAAGATTAGCCGAGTCCGTTAGAAACGCGGTTGCATCGGTTCAGGAAGAGAACCATGACGATTGATCGAACCGCGTTTGCGGATGAATACCCTTTCGAATCGCACTTTGCGGAAATCGATGGGCATCAGTATCACTACGTTGACGAAGGCGAAGGGGATGTGCTGCTGTTCGTACACGGGAACCCAAGCTGGAGCTTTGCGTGGCGGAACCTGATTAAAGAGTTTTCGAAGACGCATCGCTGCATCGCGGTCGATCACATCGGCTGCGGCATGTCAGACAAGCCGCAGGATTATCCGTATCGACTTGAGAACCACATCAGCAACCTAAGGTCGCTGGTCGAGGCATTGGACCTGCAGAACATCACGTTGCTGGCTCATGATTGGGGTGGTGCGATTGGAATGGGAACCGCTGGACGTATGGCAGATCGGTTCTCGCGGTTTGTGCTGTTCAACACCGCAGCATTTCGATCGAAGGCAATTCCGCTGCGAATCGCTGTTTGTCGCATTCCGATATTCGGAGAGCTCGCCATTCAGGGATGCAACGGCTTCGCCGGCGCGGCGGTTCACATGGCGGTTGAAAAGAAGATGTCCGCCGCGATCAAGGCAGGCTATCTGGCTCCATACGATTCGTGGGCGAACCGAATTGCGACGCACCGATTTGTTAAGGACATCCCTCTGAAGGAGTCCCACCCGAGCTACCAAACCCTCGTGGGTGTCGAAGAAGGGCTGGCCCAGTTTGTCGAACACCCGATGCTATTAATCTGGGGAGCAAAGGACTGGTGCTTTACCACGGACTTCCTGAAGGAATTCCAGCAGCGTTTTCCAAAGGCGGAATCAGATGTTTACAAAGACGCATCGCACTACGTCTTTGAAGATGCGGATGACCGGATCCGCGAACGACTGAAGTCGTTCATGACGAAGTAGTCCGAACGTCGGCTATCTTTCGACGAGTATTAATGCGAGTCCGGCGGCGAGAAGTAGTAATCCTGAGATCAACCTTCCTTTTCGAGTCTTGCCAGCCAAGGCGTTTGTCGAGATCGCGGAGACCGCGAGACAGATGGTTGATCCAGCGCCAGCAGCATCAGTGTCTGCTCGGTTCCGATTGGCGTTCCCGCAGCATCCGGATTGGTTAGTCCACTCCATCGCCATGCGGTAAGGAATACCTTCAGGCCACGAAGACTGATCAGTAAGCCAACTGTCGTTAAGCCCGCCGTCACCCACCAGCGAGAGCTGACCTCTGAGGTCTGGACGTCAACTGCTACCTCGTAAGGGTTGGCAGAACCCGGATCGGTCATCGTGAATACGCTTCTTACTAACTCAATTGCCGCGCTGGTCGTTTTGGGCGTGCTGGTTCGAAACCTGCGATTTCGTACTGAGGCAGCATGTCGTTGATTCGCATTTCGATGCTAGTTAGCTGGTCGCCCTGCTCTCGCGTCACGAACGTGATTGCTCGACCGTTCGCATCAGACGACATTCGTCCCGTTCGGCCGACTCGGTGGATGTAGTCGTCGCAGAATTCGGGGATATCGTAGTTCACGATGTGCGAGATGCCGCTGATGTCGATTCCTCGTCCAACGACGTCTGTCGCGATCAGCATGCGGAGTTGACCTGATCGTAATTCACGAATGACACGATCACGTTTTCGCTGCGGAATGTCGCCGTGCATGATGGCAATCTTCTTCGGAGACAGTCGCTTTGAAAACGTCTTATGCAACGAGTCTGCGCCGCGTTTGGTGCGGACGAAAACGATGCATTGCTTCGGGCGTTCTGTTGCCAGAATCCGGATGAGCGATGGCAACTTGCGATCCGGATCGACGGTCACGAGATACTGTTCGATCGTCTCGACCACAACGCTGTCTTCTGACAGGTCGATGCGTTGTGGTTTCTTCATGTACTTTTGCGCGAGCCGTTCAACCGGAGCTGGCAGTGTCGCGGAGAGAAGAAGGGTCTGCCGTGTTTCAGGCAAACGCCGCAGGATCTTTTCGATGTCGGGTCGGAACCCGATGTCGAGCATTCGGTCGGCTTCGTCAAGGATGCAAATATCGACGCATTCAAGATTCAGAATGCCGCGGTTAATCAGGTCAATGATTCGTCCCGGCGTGCCGACGACAATTTGAGCTCCTGCTTCAAGAGCTCGAACCTGGGCATTCACTGGTCGGCCGCCAACGATGGTTGCAACTTTGACTGGGTGATCTGTCGAGAGGCGACTGCACTCCGCCGCAACCTGTTCACTTAACTCTCGCGTCGGAGCGAGGCAGATCGCCTGGACCCGTTTGCTATTCGGGTCGATCTTCTCAAGGCATGGCAGCATGAAGGCCGCTGTTTTGCCGGTTCCCGTCCGAGCTTGTCCGATGGCGTCTTTGCCGGTCAGTGCGACGGGAACAAATGCGGCCTGAATCGGGCTCGGGTTCTCGAAACCCAGCTTCCTGATGGATGAAAGTGTGTTCTTGCTAAGTCCGAGTGATTCGAATGTAACTTCCGCGTTCTCTTTGTTTGACATTAAATTTCTTGATTGAAGGAGTCTGGGCAGTGGCCCAATCGGGGTGGTGGGCAAGCCAGTTTCGTCGTTGCCGTCATAGTTAGTGCCGACGCGGGAGGCCCTCTTCGTCGGCGGTGTTGACGCAACCGCTTACCGTGGCGGGAGTTTCGTCCACTCCCTCAATCAGTGTTGCATAGTTTATGAACCCCCGTGCGGTCAATCGTAAATTGCGTCAACATCTTCGAACAAATACCGAAGTACGTGCTATCAGCATGTTTATGGCGATGGTCTGTTTTCGATGAAACGGCGGAGCGTGCCTTTTCCAGCTCTCGGCCGCGTTTGGTAATATGAAGCCATGAGACATCACTTGAAGAACCCAATTCGGTTGTGGACTACCAGCTTCGGATTGACGCTGACGCTGGTATTCAGCTTCGGGACGGAAGCGTTTGGTCAGAACCCATCGGATGTAGCGAGTCAGATTGACGCCCTCATCGACGTGAAGATTGTCGAAGAGCAGGCGACCGTCGCCGATCGCTGTTCGGACTCTGAGTTCATTCGGCGCATCTACCTGGACGTGGCTGGGAAGATTCCGCCCGTGTCTCGGGTTCGCGAATTCCTGAACGACAAGAACCCTGACAAGCGTGATCGACTTGTTGACGAGCTGCTAGAGAGTTCTCGCTACGTCGTGAATTTTACGACCATGTGGCGGAATGCGCTGATTCCGGAAGCGATTGGTGATCTGCGACTAAGACAGGCGGTTCCCGGATTCGAAGCGTGGTTGCGAAAGGCGCTCGCTGACGATCTGAGCTATGACGAGTTTGTCCGTCGAATCATAGATGCACCGCTGAATCCGAATGGAACGCCGGCTCAGTACGTTGAAGGCGATGGTCCCACTGCGGCCGGCTTCTACCTGGCCAAAGAAGGCAAGCCAGAGAGTCTTGCTTCAGCAACCTCACGCGTTTTTCTTGGACGTCGCATCGAATGTGCGCAGTGTCATGACCATCCGTTTGATGAGTGGAAGCAGGAACAGTTTTGGCAATTCGCCGCGTTCTTCAGTGGAACTGATCCAACGCAAAACATGATGGCGGCTGGAAGCAAACTGGCTCCGGGGACGATCAAGATTCCTGATTCAGACGACACAGTGAAAGCTGCGTTCCTGAAAGGTTCCGAACCCGATTTCAAAAACAACGCGGGCGCTCGTGCGGCGCTGGCGGGTTGGGTGGTGAATGAGAACAATCCGTACTTTGCAGAGATGGGAGTCAACCGGTTGTGGGGGCACTTCTTCAGTCGCGGATTGGTGGAACCTGTCGACGATTTTTCAGCGAACAACCCTGCCAGCCACCCGAAGTTGTTGAAGCTGCTGGCGGACGAGTTTACGGCGAGCGATTTCGATCTGAAGTTCATGATTCGAACAATCACTGCAACGAAGGCTTATCAAAGGTCGAGTCGGCAGACGCACGAGAGCCAGGCGATACCCGAACTGTTCGCTCGCATGTCGGTCAAAGGGCTTACCGAGGAGCAAGTGTTCGACACGATCGCCGAGTCCGTTGGTTTCTTCGAAGCGTATCGAGCCGATGAACCGTTTGTTCTTCAGCAGAACACACCGCGAGCCGAGTTCCTTGAGCTGTTCCGCAACGACAGCGATTCGCGAGCCGAGCAGCAGACTACCATCTTGCAGGCACTTGCGATGATGAACGGCGATTTCCTCGCCACGCAGACAAATATCGAACAGAGTCAAACGCTTGCGGCAATCGCGAATTCTCCGTTCATGACGGATGCAGATCGCGTGGAAACGTTGTTCTTGTCGACGTTAAGTCGTAAGCCAACACAACCTGAACGCGAGAAGTTTGTGAGCTACGTTCAATCCGGCGGTGCGACCAAGGACTCGAAGGCTGCACTGACTGACGTGTTCTGGGCGTTGTTGAATTCAAGCGAGTTTTTGTTGAATCATTAGTAGGTCAGTGAAGAGATCTCTGTTTCTTGAGGCCTGAGGTTCTGGAGAAAGCATGAATATTTCCCGACGAGATATGCTCCGATTGACCAGCTGCGGAGCGTTGGGGCTTTCGATGTCCAATTGGTTCCCGCAGTTCGCCCAAGCGGCAGCTCAGGATCCGAAGCGGAAGCGGGCCTGTATTCTTCTTTGGATGAGCGGTGGGCCGAGTCAGCGCGATACGTTCGATCCGAAACCGGATCACGAGAACGGTGGTGAGTTCAAGCCAATTGATACTTCGGTTCCCGGAATTCAGATCAGCGAACACCTTCCCACGATCGCGAAGCAGATGGACGATCTGGCAATCGTACGATCGATGGCCACGAAGGAAGGCGACCATACTCGTGCGACTTACATGATGCGGACCGGGTATTTGCCGCAAGGGCCCGTTGCCTACCCGACAATGGGATCGTTCATCAGCCAACGCCTCGGGACGAGCGATGCTGAGCTTCCCAATTACGTAAGTATCGCCCCGAACCGTTTCTTAAGTCCTGCCGCGTTCAGCCCTGGATTCCTTGGCCCCAAGCACACGGCTTTGGTTGTCGGCGACAACGGCAGACCGGTTCCACAAGACGCCGACGCGGCAGATTCGCTGCGTGTACGGAACCTTAAACTTCCAAATGGAATTACCCGCGAACAAGCCGACGCGCGGCTTGGGTTGCTGGCCGGTTTGGAGGAAGGCTTCATCGAGTCACGGCCGAGCGTGCCTGGGCAGAGTCATCGTGAGTCGTATCTTCAGGCGGTGAAGATGATGCGGTCCGACGCCGTGAAAGCGTTTACGCTTGACGAAGAGAAAGACACTCTTCGCGACGCATATGGTCGGAACCAGTTTGGCCAGGGATGTTTGCTGGCGAGGCGACTTGTGGAACGTGGCGTTCCGTTCGTCGAGGTGTCACTGAGGGGCGTTGAGGCCAACGGTGGGCTCGGGTGGGACACTCACCAGGACAACTTTGAGGCTGTCAAAGGCCTGAGCGGTGTTCTTGATCCAGCGTTTGGAACGCTGATGACAGATTTGAAAGACCGCGGTTTGTTGGATACCACCACTGTCGTCTGGATGGGTGAGTTTGGGCGAACGCCAAACATCAACGACAACGGTGGCCGTGATCACTGGCCGGGCAGTTGGACGACAGTCGTCGGCGGTGGAGGCATCAAAGGCGGCCAGGTTTATGGTGCGACGGAGAAGGATGGCGTGAAAGTGGCGAAGGATCCTGTTTCGGTTCCTAACTTCATGGCAACTGTATGTAACGCGCTTGGGTTGGATCACACGGACACAAACATCAGCAACGTTGGTCGTCCAATACCGTTGTCCGACCACGATTCAGAACCGATTGAAGAGCTACTGGCATGAACCCACGCGATCGGCCGATTGTGGTAGGGGCGAAGTTGCTCTGTATCGGCATGATGTTGTACGTGAGCGGCTATCTTGTCAGCTCGTTGCGTGGAACTGGGAAGATGTCAATCGGCGGCACTCAGGTGTTTGCCTGGCATCACCGTGGGTACCCGGTAGACCCGTTCTTTTACTTGCCGCTGGCGCGTGCTGAACAGTGGGCTCGGGGCGAGAAGACGCAAGTTTGCTTGTATGGTCCGGGAGCTCCTGGATTCCAGAAGAAGTACAGAATCGGGCCGCCTGATCCAAGGTGATGGAGGCGATTTCCAAGGAGGTTTCTTTGAGGCAGACGTTCCCAAATATGTCGCGTGAAAGATGACTTTTCCACTCGCTGAGCTCTTGGTTTCCGTTCCGTGGAGGCCTTACGTCGGTGGGCTGGTTATCAATACGGTCGTCGGCGCCTTGTGGGTGCTACCAGTTATCCGGCCCTACGGGTTTGGTCGGACACGCCGGGTAGTCGTTGGCTCGCACCTGCTTATGTTTGTCCTGGTGGCATGGCTCGCTCTCGTAGAGCTACCGCCGGCATACCTGGCCGAAGAACATGGTCTCCGATACTACATCGGCTTTGTCGTTGGCGTCGTCCTTGCATTTGGTCCGGTGGCGGCATTCTTCACGTGTGTGTGGCTTTCGATCTACGGCGAGGTGATTGGAAAGCAACTGGAACAGGATGACGACGTCGTAGCTAAGCGTCGGGACGACGAGAATCCGTACGCAGCGAGCAAGACTGAGCGATGACGCCGGCCTCTTCTGCGGTCCAGCGTTTGACGAGGCTTCCGTTTTGGCCGCTGGCCGTTCGAGCTGTCTGATAGGCTCGTCGGTGTTGGGTGGTTCTGGTCAGGTCGGAGGCGTTGTTGATCATCAATCGACTTTCGCCCATCTCCCACGGCTGTACGTAAGCGTTCGCTAACTCGTCGACGGTTCTGTAATAGGCTCGGCAAGATTCGGCATCCATCTCTCGCCGAACAAGTCGAAGTACCCTGCCCTGAATTTTGTCCCATGTTTGCACTGGCGGGAAACTTGACTCGTCGCCTGCGAACTGAGATCGGTAGTCTGCGATTTCCGGGTCTGAGCAGAGTCGTTCGGGCAATGCGGTCAGCATGGCTTTCATGACTTGTGGAAACCTCGCCACCGCGGTGTGAATATTGCGACCAACTTGTTGGTGCGGCAAACGGATCTCAACCACCCGTGGTTTGGTCGGGCAACTGCACCCGTCGTGATGGTAGTACTCAGCTTGGCTGAGTTTTCCCTGGCTCGATTTGCCTCGAACACGCCGGTACGTGGGAGCCTCCGTCATGAGGTTCTTGCAAACGACCAGTAACTCTCGCTCGATGAGGTCGAGAAACCGATCGCGGTTCTCTGCACTCAGCAGGACATCGTGTAGGTAGTCGACGGGGGCTCCAGCTGGTTCTATCACGATCCCGAAAGGATGTGGTCGTGAAACAGGAAACTCGACGCCAGAGAACGTTAGGTGCTCGATAGGTTTTGCTGAGTGGTGCATGCGTTGAATCGTAAGTCAGGCCTCGGTTTGAGAGAAGCTGGTGTTCGTTCGGCTCGCTGCAAGCCAGAACCGAGCCATCGTGATGAGCGGGATCGAAAATAGTTGCAGCCCGAGGATTGGGAGCGAGTAGCCAAGCCACCAGATTTTGATGACGAACAGGTGCAGCCTATGGCCCCGTTGGCGTGACAGCAGTTTTTTACTACGCACAAGCGGATAGCCGAAGTGCCCCCGAAGCCCGGCTTTGTGCGGGCGATGCAGCGCGGCGGCGTCAGGGTACGGTTCCCAGCCGATTCGGATTCCGTCGTCACTCAATGCGTCTGGGTGCAAGTCTCCAGATCCGTATTCATGACGGTACCAGCCGTTGCGAATTCCGACCCACTTGTACTTGTACAGACGGTTCGGGTCTGGCTTCAGATTCTTGTAGTAGCCAGCGTTCGTGAAGAAGCTCAAAACCGTTGCTGCAAACACAACTGATCCTAGACCGACGAGAATAGAATTCAGAACTCTCAGCCAGCCGGAATTTCGCGGTCCGCCGAGCGACTCCTTCAGCGTGCTCCAAGTACGTGGCGACCACATTCGAATCAGCTCTATCCGTTGTCCGACGTTGTCCGTCCGAGTGCGACGTCGAAGTCGCTGACGGCGGGGACGAGCATTGCTATGGTCGTGAACCCGTAGGCCACCGTAATCCACATGCAGACGCCGAGTGATCCTTGCAGTAGAAATTCGGTGATGGAATAGAACGTTAAGAATGGAAGCAGCGCCGCAGCTAGTGTTAGAGCGTTCGAGGGGTTTTTGTGGGTCAGTGAACCATATAAGCCCATGCTTCCCACGATGATGAAGATGAGGAAGCTTTGGAATTGGATGGCGAACGATGACCGAGCTTCAACCAGCAGGATCATGAAGACGAAAATGCCGATGAACAGGAAGAAGATGGTGCCGAGGCTATTGGATATAGATGACCGAGAATTCTCGTAGCTCAGTCCCGAATGCAGGCCAAGCATCGCGGCGAACATCACGAGAACGGTGTAACCAATGACGATGTAAATCGTGTTCTCAGTCGTGACGCCAAGGCGTCCCGCGTACATCAGGTAACCCAGCATCACGAACGGCACAATGATAAGCTCTTTCGAGTTCCACAACGCGCCGCCGATCTTGCCGAGGATGAACTCTTTGGCGGTGACGTCTGTTGCCAGCAGCAGCTCTAAGGTTTGTCCGTCTCGTTCGCTGGTAAGAGACGTAACCGCTTGGGCGTTGATCAGCAGTAGGCTGATGACCGTCAACGCGACGAAGGCGAATCCGGAACGGGATACCATTCCCAAAACCAGCGAGCCATCGTCGGCGTTCGTCGCGAGGTACCATGTCACCAAGGCTGCAATGGCAATGTAGGCCAGCTTGATGAAAATGATTTTTCGTCCGTAGGCGCGGGTGCAGATTTCTCGCCAGATGACGGGGTTCGTCCAGATGCGACGGTGCTTGACGCGGCTCTCAGTGGCTCCGTCTTCTTCCTCATCCAAGCGTTGATACACCAGTTGAGATGGGTTCCAGACTCGAAGTTTCTTGATGGTGAAGACGCTCATCCCAACGGCCAGCAGCATTAGTGCGATAACTGGTACTAATGCCGAGACACTCGCAACGCCAGATTCGATATTGGCAAGCGGATTGAGAACCGAACTCATTGCTCGATAAGGGTTCAATGCCGTGGCCACGACCGTCGCAGCTTCGCCAGGAATCAGGGCCGCCGTGCCTTCCAGCAAGACCAGGAATGCCACGATGCCAAGGACGCTGATTGCGAGTGTCTGAAATGTCTTCTCCCGCCAGAACGCGACTAACGCTCCCCAGCTTCCGGCGGCGATGGCGGTAGCTGCGGTAATGGCTAACGACCAAGCAATCTGTCCGGTAGAAATCCCACCAAGCATGTACAGGAAGCACATGACGGGAGCCGACGCGGCGATCAGAACGAAGACCACCAGCAGGCTTGCTCCGAGTTTTCCCAGAACCATTTCTCGACTGCGAAGGTCGGTCATCAATAGCAAAATGAGCGTTCGGCGATCTTTCTCCTGCGCGATGTTGCCAGCGGTTAGCAGCAGCGCGAAGAACATGACGAGGGATAGCTGGACGATTGAGAATACCTGGAACACCAGCCCGCCGAACCGCGCGACGTCTCCGATGTTTCGGACTTCCTGGAACCCAATGGTTGTCTGTCGCGTTGTGTACATCAGCACGAACAACGCAGCGATGTAGCCGGCTCGAAGAAGGTAATGGCTGGTTTTTCGCGGAGTTGTAATGACTTCGCGATTGAAGATGGGGCCGGCGAGCATGTTGTCAGGCTGTGAGGTTGAGGATAAAGACTGCGTTCGTATGTCGTTGTGTGCGGGAGTATACGGGTTACTTTCCGATGACTCCAATCTCCGCAATGGATGCCCACGGACCGTTGTTCACTTCACTCAGAATTCTAATGTGCAGGTAGCGTCCGGTTCCGCTGAAGGCTGCTTCCTGGCTGCTACGCGTCTTCTCAAAAGTCACGTTGTGCTTTTCTGAGGGGAAGGTCATTGGTGAGTTGCCGACAGCAAATTCGCAATTCGCGAGTGCTCCGTTCCACCCACCGTCCTGACGCGACATGTACCGAACACCGCTTACAGTGCGAGTCTGGCCCATATCGATGACGATTTCGTGCGGGTGCTTTTTAATTCCGTTGCTGAACTGGCTATGCCAATGTGTACGTGAATCACCATCAATCATGCTGGCGCCGGTTTTCCCGTTTCCGCGTGCCTCGCTGCTAATGCGGTGAATCTTCAGCTCTGCCGTGGGGATGAGGCCCTTTTGGGGCAGCTTTTTGTTCTTCCCTGCTCGGCGGCGACGAGGCTGTCGGAATTCACCCCACTTCGCCTGACGGTCGCGTTCGTGGAGAATCGTGCTTTGGAACGTTCCCTCGACTGCGTCCACATGAGCTGCCTTGGCGAAACCCTGAACGCGCTTAAGCACGTCTGGATTTGTCGACGCGACGTTTTCGGTTTCACTAATGTCTGTCTTCAGGTTGTACAGCTCCCAATCCGCTTTGGCGTTGCGTTTGACTGCCTTCCAGTCGTTCCAGCGCACAGCGACCTGCTGGCCGAGTTCCCAGTAAAGGTACTCATGTTGTTTCTGTTCTCTTCCAACCGCTTTTGCGCCAAAGAGTTCCGGGACGATTGAGATGCCGTCGATGTCGGCTGGCGGTTTCGCACCGGTGATTTCGGCAACGGTTGGCAATACGTCGGGGAAGTACCAAAGGTGTTCGCTGACCTCGCC
>JBGCDN010000250.1:0-8428 GCA_045105495.1 Planctomycetaceae bacterium | reverse complement strand
CTCGCTCGATGGTTCTTTCAAACCGAGACTGTTGTACCTCAAGCTGCTTGGCGACGTTCTCGCGTTCTTTATGGATCCATGCCTTAACCAGATACCAGGCAAAGGCAGCAAAGCCGCCGCTGGTTGCCACGTTGGCCAATGCGTTGAGTGATGTCTCTGACACAGGTGTTGTCCCTCCAACCTGCTAATACCGGACAGCTAGAGAACGACACCAAATTCTGGAGAAAGCCAAATCGATTTTTTCCTTCCGCAGCAGCGACGTGTGGTTATCGAACAGGAAAGGACTCGACCACGGTCCATCGCTAATAACTACACATCAAGGGAGATCCGATGTCAGCCAAACCACTCCAGCCGTGCTCGCATCGAGTTACGATCAGCGCGAACGATGAGAAGTTCTTTTGCCGTCACACGAGCATTCATTCGAATGGAAGTCTGGTGCATGCAGCGATCTGCAATACATGCCCAGTCCGTGAAACGATCTGTAGAAACCCACGTCCAATTCCAGCACCGGATGCACTTAACAAGCTGCCCTCAAAGTTTCAGATGGCCCGCAATCTTGCCGGCTCGATGAAAGAGTTCTTCAAAGACGGCTGTCGGCTCGTAGACGACGAAGAATACGAACGCCGCATGAGCATCTGTGGCGGCTGCGAGTTTCTGCACGGATCTCGCTGCATGAAATGCGGTTGTGGGCTGACCTTTAAAGCTCGGGGCCAGGTGTTTCGGTGCCCAATCGGCAAGTGGGCACAGTCCGACAAGGACGAGAAATAGGGGCAACCTTGGAAGAACGGTCGCGCTCGTTGCCCCGCGAGAGTTGGGAGTCATGCATCAATGATGCGAGGTCGACGTCCTCGACCGACGACGGTGTTGTTTTCGCTGACGACCTCGATTCCACTCCGGAACCGTTGGTCGGAACGCTTTTGAGGCGGCGTGAAAACGGCGTCTCGAATATCTCGGGACGGCTGCCAAGCTTAGTTTGCCGGGCGAGTATCGAACTTCATTAAGGCCAGGCGGAATTCACGCGCGTCACGAAAGCGATCTGAAGGTTGCCGTGCCAACGATCGCATGAGTACTTCCTGCAGTTCAGAGCATCCGCAGGTCGCAGGCCGGACGATTCCTTCCCTCGCCAGCCGTCTTGATCCTTCCGAAGTCTGGTGGGCGAACGGGGCTTGTCCGGTGAGAAGTTCGTAGAGCACAGCCCCGATTCCAAAAACATCGCAACGCTCGTCGATCAACTCGATTTCACCATTGGCTCTTTCGGGAGCGAGGTAGGCTGGTGTTCCCATGGTATGTGCTGGCGTCAACTCAAGCCGGCTGGTTGCCAAACCGAGATCGACGACTGTCGGTTCGTTGGTGTCGTTTACGACGATGTTTGAGGGCTTAAGGTCGCAGTGCAGCAGACCGCTGTCATGAATCGCCGCGACCGCCTCGCAAAGTGTGAGCGATAACTCGACGGACTCAGGCAGGGTGAGTCGCCGTCGCAATATTCGCTCCCGCAATGTCTCCCCCGGAATGTACTGAAGTACCAGGTACGGGAAGTCTCCCAACCACTCAACAGACAGACACTTGCAAACATTCGCGTGCCGCACCCGGGCCAATGCTCTTCCTTCAAACAACATACGCTCCTGTTCGGCTTGGCTGTCGAAACTGTGGCGGACTTTGATGACGACATGTCGAAAAAGTTCAGTGTCCCATGCCTTTAGTGCCATCGACTGTCCTCCACAGCCAAGTACCTGCAGAATTTTGAAACGACCCAGTTGTGAAATAGGAACTTCATCGGAACCGGTGGCAGAAGTGCTCGGCATTGGGCATAACCATTCACGAACAGGAGACCGTTTAGAGGCATTGATCGTCACCAAAAACCAAGTCGTACGACTGATCGAACAATTTAGGTGCTGGTATCGTGCGGTGTCCCAGCTGGGGGTACGCCCATGCTTTGCCGCAACTTAGAGATGGCTCGTTCACAGAGAAGCCTCGCGCCGGCAGCAGAGCAATTCAATGCCTTCGCGATCTCGGTGAATGTCGCGTCTTCGAAGTACCGCTTTTGAATAACGACTCTCAGTCGAGTCTCCAATGAGGAGAAAGCTTGCCTCAGTAACTCCAGTTCATCGGAGTCGATCGTCGGTCTGTGCTGCTCATCCGGGCAAGCTGCCAAGTGTGCCGGACCGGCGTTTAACCGAGCATCACGTCTGGCAGCATGGTGAAATCGCCTCGTATTAGCCAGATGCCCCTTCGCCACCTTACCGGCCCACGACCGGAACTCAGCCTCTGAGTTTGGCTTAAATCGTTTAACCTTGCGCCACGCCTGAATCAGGCTTTCCTGCACGACATCAGACGTATCAACGCGCGACTGAACAGGTTTCAATTGGCAGGAGGCTGCGGCTCGAAAACGGTGCCGCCAAGTCGCGAGAAGTTTCTTCAAAGCGTGTTTACACCCGCCCTGCGCATCATCAAGTTCACGAAGTGATCCAGCTGACATTCGATGCTTCCTTTCAACAAAAGTGACAATCCGTCCGGCCTGAAGCAGGGGTGGACTGAGAGATCGTAGCGCCGACGTGATCACGCTTGTCAGCAATGATCAAATTCTCGAAACACAACTGATCTCGACCTCTGAATCGATGACGTAAGTTGTTGTCCCACAAGAAGACACTGCAAGTTCATCAAGGGCTGAGTCCTTCATGATGTTTAGGCACTGACGTGTAAGACAGTTGGTGACTCCCGCCACTCGACCAATCACCTTCGTTGGAGTTGCTTGCTGCCGACAAGCAAAGCAGCCATTCCGTGTAGCGATTAGTTCCAGCGTATTCGCAGGAACTAGGATTGAACCGAGTTCAATCAGCAGTCTATGGCGACAGGGACGGAGGCCGCGCCTCCTGAAGTTCAATCACCTCAGGGGCGTCTGGAAGCACGATCTTTCATGAAATTGCTCAAGGTACGTGCCGTATCAAGCCTAAAGGTCGTGTGTTCGTAGCCTAGCGGCGGGTGGCAAAGGCTAGAGTGACAAATGACTATGCGGTTAAGCAATTTGCACAATGCATCTTGTGCAATTCGTGCTCGTGAAACTAGCTAGACTGGGGCCATGAGCCGCAGGCCAGGAGCTTGCAGGTAGTGCTGACCTCGTCGAGTCGCCTCGTCGGACAAGCTTGGGGCTGTGCCAGCGACTCGTTTGAAGAGCCTGCCGAAGTTTTTGACCAGCTTGCACCAGTTGGTCGGTTCGATACCGAGTCGAACAAGAATCGGCTTCAAGGTCTCCTGGGATGGAGCCCGGCTTACCGGTTCGAACCGCACGCCCGGTCCAATCGAGTAACGACAGATAGTGACTTAGCGAAATCGGCAGGAACCCCTTAAGGCTGGCTCGACGCTTCGATGGGCAGGTATCGGTGCCGACTGAGTCTTGCTTTTCGCTAATCTCGATCGGGGCCAGCCAGCCGCTGCGTTCTTGACGTTGGCTACATTCCCACGCGTGTGTCTCGTTCGACTTTGACTGCCGCTGCTTCAGATCGTCAATACGCTCCTTGGCTCCGGTGAACTTACTGGTTCCTGGAGTCTTCGCGATGGCCGCCCGAATCGGATTCAGATCCACGTACGCCGCACACGCCAGGATCGAGGCTTCATCCAGAAGCAACTGAGCCTTGAATCGGCCCGAGCACTTGTCTTCTTTGTTACTACGGCGAGCAATGTTCTCCGCCGTACAACGCATCCACCAACTCACGTCAGATAGCCGACTTCGAATCCCGGCCAGCCGCTCAGGATCACCGGTAATCATGCTAATTTCATGATCCTCTGGCTCTGACGGCGAACCATCCTTGCCTCGTCGTTGCGGGAACAACCGCAGCCACCGTCGAGCGACAATTGCATCGGACCACTCGGCGACGACATCTGGCCTCGATCTGCAGACGACATGGAGGTGGTTGCTCATGATCGCAAAGGTCAGACAGTCAATGGCGAATATCGACGCGAGGAATTCCAGCCGTTCTCGTATCCAGTCACGGCGATGTTCAAAGCACTGTCCGGTGTACTCATCAGTGCCACAAAGAAAAGCCCGGCGAACACAGCGTTGAACGCAATGCACAACCTGCACTTCACCGGGATTGAGATATTCACCACGAGCCTGACGAGGCATGAACGCTCCCTTCGAGGCTGTGAAGTTTTAGCAACTTGGCCTGGTACTAAAATTTTAGTGGCGCTAGATTTCGTCGATGAGACAAATACCGAGAAAACAGCGTGGTGACGCCCGAGTCAAGCTTGCGGAACGGCATCAGGTCGAAATGCGGTGTCTCTCGCTGGATCAGATGATTCGCGAAGACGCCCTTGTGCGGACCGTGGTCGCATTCGCCGAAACGGTTGACCTCAGCGAACTGTACGAGGCCATGCAGGCTACAAAGCACACGACCGGACGCAGCAATATCGACCCGAGAATCCTGTTTTCGCTGTGGTTGTTCGCGACGCTCGAAGGCATCAACAGCGCTCGCAGAATCGATCAGCTCGCGACACGCGATGTCGCCTACATGTGGATTTGCGGAGGCGTTTCCGTCAACTACCACACTATCGCCGACTTCCGATCCCACAACGCCGAACTGCTGGAACGCTGTCTCACTGATTCTATCACAACGCTGCATCGAGAAGACCTCGTGCGGCTCGAAACGCTCGCACAGGATGGGATGCGAGTTCGTGCATCCGCGGGATCCGGTTCCTTCCGTCGAAAGAAATCACTGGAAGAGGCGAAGAAGACGGCTCAGGAATTTTACGACAAGGTCTGCGGGCAGGACGATAACCAGGACGATGATGATTCGCCCGGCCCCGGTTCAAAAGCCGCTCGCAAACGTGCCGCCCGAGAAAAGCTGGAACTCATTGAAGCGGCCAGCGAGGAACTCGAAAAGATGCAGGAAGCTTACGAAAAACGAAACGCTCGCATGTGTGAGAAGCACCATCGCAGCGAACCGCGAGTATCAACGACAGATCCGGAATCTCGCCGCATGAAGATGGCGGACAAAGGCACGCGGCCAGCTTACAACGCGCAGTTTTCCAGCGACGCCAACACGCTGGTGATCGTTGCTGCCGATGTCACCAACGTTGGCAGCGACGCGGGCCTGATGCAGCCCATGTACGACAGTGTGTGCCAGACATTCGGCGCGGTGCCGTCGAAGTATCTGGCAGACGGTGGCTTCAGCAAAAAGGGCCGGCGTGGTTCATCTTGAGAGCAACGGCACAACATTCTTCGGGCCTCTTTACAACGAACAGAAACAACTGGACGCTGGCGAAGACCCGTACGCTCCGCGTCCGCGAGAGAACGAACACTACACAAATTTCCGCAAGCGCATGGGCACAGACGAAGCGAAAGAGACTTACAAACTTCGAGCGGCCGCAGCGGAATTTCCGAATGCGGCTTGTCGCAACCAGGGGCTGAATCAGTTTTCGGTGCGAGGCCTCATCAGAGCGAAAGCTCAACTCCTGCTGCACGCGATCGCTCACAACTTCCGTCGCTTCCTGAACCTGAAAGACAGCACCGGCCGAACCTACCTCGAAATCGTCATGACGGGTTGATCTCAAGCTGGCCGATCGTCAAACACGCCTCAAGCCTTGTCCTCACTGAAGAGGAACTCATGAGAACAAACAGAACGTAAACCCAAAACCGAGTAACACTCCATAAAATCCGCCAACGGCAGATCTGGAATCTCACGAGCCAAACATACTTTCACAGCCTCTTCGAGAGAAATCGTGGTAAATTTCGGTCTTGATGTCAATGGACTATGGGTGTCCCTGTTTGCTTCTCCCCTTAGCGAAAGAAGTCTGAGACCTGGAATTCGTCCTGGGCCTGACAACGAAGTGCCAGTGATTTGGCTTCACAGCATAAGCCAGAATTGGCAGTGGCACTCGCTGGTGAGCCTCTTCCAGTGTTCGCTCGAACGCTTCATGGTCTTCTGGCTTCTCAAACAGAGTCAACCGGGCAACGGCCCGGTTGAGCACATGAAAAACCATTTGGCAGGACAGATTCGAGGACACCTTTTCACAGCAACTCAACCACCTTGCCAAACACTACTGCATGCCTTCTCTTTTCTCCTTTCGTGTGTTCTTTTCTCTCTAGGTCGAGGACCCTAACTTTCCTGTCACCACAGGCAACTGCGACGCGTGAACGAGTCGGGTCGGTGGAGGCTGATAGGATGTTTGAGGTGAGCCTCCGACTTGCTAGCAAGTCCATGTTACTGTCAAGAATCAATAGCTGCTTGCCCGATGCAGCCATTACAAACCCGCGATACGAGCAGAGCGACGTTATCGTAGCCGAGCTTTCGTACGAACGTACGATCCTTCCCTGGTACAGTTTGTGCAGCTCTCCCCACTGATGACCTGTGATTAGGCTCCCACCGTTGTCGTTCAAAAAAAGTACAGCGGATACACCGTTCGAACTCTCTTTGGGCTGCAACAACTCTCCGTCTACTTTAATAACTCCATTTGAGAAGCCCGTGGCAATCCGCCCATGCTTATCCTTGGCAGTCGCCGAGACGCTCACGAAGGGGGACTCAAACCCCTTCACCAAGACCCGATCCTTGCTCCGAACTGTCCCATTTGCTTGAACCAAGAGGAGGTGGTCTCCGCTCTGATCGAAGAGGCACCTTGAGACGAACGCGTTTGTGCCAGGTATCTTTCGGCGAGCTCCTGTCCTCAAGTCGAACAGGGCAGGCTGCCTCCCGCCGATGGCCACGACGGAGCCGCGAATGGCCAGACTGGTAGGGCTCTTCGGACCAGTTTGCGAGAGCGACCGGTAGCTTTCAAGTTTTGCTCCCCACAGGCAAAGCCTCCCATCAGCCAATGCCACGACGAGCTTGCCGTCTTTGGTGAAAGCACACAGCTTCGGTGCGGTTGCTTCCATCACGGACGTACGCTGAGGCGTTAGCAGTACAGAGACTACAACACAAGCTGCCGAAAGATACATGTTACACCTCCACTACTTCGTTGTGCAATCGGTGTCCGTACAAGTTAGCCGATCACACCGATTGAAAATGATCTCTTTGTTGAACCCGGGAATCGTGCCCGAGAGCTTACCCGAACAATCATCACAACAGCAATCCCATTCATATTTGATCCGCCGCGTAATTGCGTTGGCTGGGGGGACTAGCTCGCGTGGGACTCGGGCTGGCGCACATCTCGAAAGCAGGTTACCTGCCCAACTCACGCTACCAGCTCCCCAAGCGCCCCAACCGCCTGGCGGATCGGCCCAGCCAAAGACGGGGTGTATCTTGGTGAGGAAGAATGCCGTAGTTGTAATCTCAAATGGTTCGAGGGATCTCGACATCGCGTCCAAGCAAAGTCCGAGCCTATCATGGACGAGATTTGCAGGATACAGGTCTCGCTTGGTTTGATGAATTCGGCTGCCCCGCACTGGCCACATCTCATAATATTCGAGTGTACTGGCTCGTCTCTTGTTGACATCCGTTGATTCTGCGACGACGAGTCCAGTATTTGCTTGGCACTTTTCGAAAAAGGCGATCCGCTCACCGTCGCAAGTCTCCGCAAGCATTTTCACTTTGACTCTTTGAATGATGAATCCATCAAACTCAACTTCTCTCGCCGGATCTAGTTCCCAATCCGCCCCGTAGCAGAACTGACCGCAGTTCTGTAGTTTCACACCTTGGCCGCGAGGTTTGCTGATTGAGAGGAGTCCGCTGGGATCAACAGAATTTGTAGGGTTCGACTGGCAGTACTCGTAGGGGTTTTGGCCAGAGGCTGGAAAAAGTATGTCGCGCGAGTACCAAGAGGCGGAACGCACAGAGTAGGTGCGCGCGCGAACATAGGCTTGGCCAGAGAATGTGTAATACCCGATCCTCCCCAACATGCCGAATGGGGTTTCGATACCGGCTTCGACTTGCCCCCATGCTCTGTAGGTTTTGGGAGAACCAGATGTCTGGTTCTCCTCGGTCGATCGTCGTGTATCCCCTCTGGCATCGAAGTGGTACCAGTTTGTGTCTGTACCATCGTGTTGTGAGAGTAGGTTTCCGTAGTAGGCCGGTTCGTTGGTGAAGACGAGCACCCCACCGTCTGATTGTGACAGGTAGTTCTGGTCATCCCAGAGGAATGTCTTTGTGCCGGTCGACTCTTCGAGGGTGACTCTGAGTCCGTCGGCTTTGTAGGTCATGGTGTTGACGACACTGCCGGGCATGAGTGTGGACGTCATGCGGTTTTCATAGTCCCAGACGTTTGTTGTTCGACCTCCAGTTGGTGTCAGCGTGAGTTGCTGGTTGCCGTTGGCGTCGAAGGTGTACGTGGTGCGACCGGTTGCGGCTTCGGAGAAGACGATCTGGTTTGCATCGTCGTACGTGGTTGTTGTGAGGACACCGTCTTCGTTGAGGACTTCACGGTTACCGACGGAATCGTACGTGAAGGTGTGAGCGTAGGAGTGAGTCCCTGAACGGTGTTCGGCGGTCAGCTGATAGCT
>JBGCDN010000249.1:0-8406 GCA_045105495.1 Planctomycetaceae bacterium | reverse complement strand
GCCTCCGGCCGGCAACTTTGTCTCCCAGAGAATCTCGCCGGTGGCCTTGTCGAATGCGCGGAACATTTCGTCTTTTGTAGCACCAATGAATACGACACCACCCTTGGTCACGATGGTTCCGCCGAAGTTTTCGGTGCCGGTGGGTGGTAGGCCGCGATCGCGTAGTTTTGGTTCTGTCCCGAGTGTCTTCTGCCAGCGAATGTCTCCAGCGTTGAGATCGATCGCGGAGAGAACACCCCAGGGCGGTTTGACTGCAGGGAAACCTTCGTGGTCTTCGAACCGAGCGTAGCCAGCGAACCTGTACCGGAACGGCTTCTTCGGCGTGGGTACCAACTTTGTGAGGTAAGGAATGTTGTTGCTGTTGACGAACAGCAATCCGCTCTCGGGATCGAACGACGCTCCCGACCAGGTGGCTCCGCCGTGGAAGCCGGGGAAGCAAATGGTTCCCTGAAGGCTCGGCGGGTTGTAGGACGGACCGCTGCGTAGTTGCTTGAACTTCTTCAGGACGGCCGCGTGCGCTTCGGGAGAAACGTTTGTGATGTCTTCTTCATCGAAGCGTTCTCGGGTGAATCCAGGCGGCTTCACGGGGACAGGCTGAGTCGGCCACGATTCTTCCCCCTGAATGTCCGAAGTCGGTTTGGGGACTTCTTTGATGTCGAACAGAGGCTCGCCGGTCTCTCTATTGAAGACAAACACATGTCCGGTCTTCGTGACCTGAACCGCTGCCGGAACCGACTTTCCATCTCGCTTTAGCGTCACCAGGTTCGGATAGATCGGCAGGTCGTGATCCCAGAGGTCGTGGTGCAGGGTTTGAAAGTGCCAGCGTCGCTTTCCCGTCTTCGCGTCGAGAGCCAGCACACAGTTGGCGAATAGGTTTCGTCCCTTTCGATCGCCGCCATAAAAGTCGAAGGCTGCTGAACCAGTTCCAGCGAACACAGTACCACGCTTCGTATCGACACTAATCCCGCCCCACGCGTTGGCTCCACTTCGTTTCTGCCAACCGTTTTTGGGCCAGGTTTCATGGCCAACCTCGCCGGGTCGCGGAATCGTGTGGAACCGCCATGCTTGTTTTCCTGTCCGAACGTCGAACGCTCGAATGTCACCGGGAGCTCCGGGAGGTGGGCCTTCACTGTTGGAAAAACCAAGAACTACAAGATCTCCGGCGATCGCAGGTGCGGACGTTGGGCCGTAGGGAAGCTTCGAAATGTCGTACTCAATTCCGTCGCGAAGCAGAATGTAACCGCCTAGCCCGAACTCCATATCCGGCTTTCCTGTTCGCGCGTCGATTGAGAACAGTCGGCCGTCTGATGTGCCGTGCAGAATTCGCTTCGGGCCGTCCTCGGTTCCGTCAGACCAGTAAGCAACTCCGCGATTCACGCCGCCGGATGCGAGAGAACCAGCATGATCGCCGAGCGACATGGGGTCGAACATCCAGAGTTCTTCACCCGTCGCTGCGTTGAGAGCGGCGACCCGGCGATGGCCCGTGCTGACATACATCACGGCATCGATGACGATCGGTGTGCATTCGATCGTCATCTTTCGCGGGCGATCGATTTCTCCAGTGCGCCACGTCCAAGCGACGGAGAGTTTATCGACGTTGTCCTTGTTGATTTGATTGAGTTCAGAATACCGACTGCACCCTCGGTCACCGCCAACGGCGATCCAGTCGACGTTCTGAGAATCCTGAATTGGCAACAGCAAGGCGAACAGAAGAAGCATGACGACACCGAGTCAGTAAGGAAGCCGATAGTGTATCGACAACTTACTGACGTCGTGAAGTCGGTGCGTGAAGACGTTGATCTACAGGCCTTCGACAAGTTGAACAACGAATGCGGAATTGGCGGTGCGAGTTTGTGTGACTCCCAGAACGGCGGTTTGCCCGGGGGTCAGAGTGACGGCGGCCTCGATGGTTGCCGGACGTTTTTGTCCCTTCGGTTGTGCTTCGATTGACATGTCGAGTCGAATGGGACCTTCGCTTCCGTCGCCGCGTTCGCCTGAGACGCGAAAGGTTCGCTCTTCTTCGCCGACAGAACCTGATACATCGAACGCCGATCGGATTTCACTAACGTTGACCAGCGACTGGGTAACGACCTTGAGGTCTTTGATTCCCAGGCGTTCGAGTGACCGAACGACGGGCTTCAGATCATCCGTTGGGGGAGTGCCCTCATTACCAGTCATGAGCCAGACAACTCGCAGTTTGACAGTCGATGCCTGCGGCTTTGCAACTGCTTTGTCCAGGACCTCCAGGAGTTTGGTTACTTGCTTCTGCGCATCAGAGCTAGCTGAAACGATCAGGCTGTTTGTTTTCTCATCGACGACTGTGCGAAGCTTCCTATTCTTCATCAATCTCTCAAGCTTTTCCTCGATAAGCTCTGCGTTTGAATTCAGGCGGAAAACTCGCAACTCGTCTTCTGTGCTCTCCGTTGAGTTTCCAACGTCCAGCTGCATTAGAACCTGTTCCATCATCTTCATGTCATTGACGCTTCCCGTCGCAATCAAAGAATTGGTGCGGGCGTCGACTGCAAAGGAGATCTTGTTCATTCCAAGTGCGGCGATTGTTCTGGCCGCCTCGGATGCTTCGGCATTCTTGAGGTAGAACACTTTGACTTCTTGAGCCTTTAGCGTTCGTTCAGGCCGATTCTCTGCGGCTGCTATCTGGGGTGAAGACGGTGCTGCAGATAGAATGCAGGCGAGTGTAAGCATTGTACTCATGTTGGATTTCTCCTTGGCGTGAAGCGGTGAGCTAGTGGCTTGAGGCGAGCTGTCGAGAATTAGACGGAATGTAAAGGTTGAGGTCCGTTGGTTGAGGGGCGTTCATCAGGATGATGCTGATGTTCGGATCGCCTGACGCGACAGAGATTGCACTTGTGCCTTCGGGCAATTCGATTCTTGGTGGAGCAACGTAGGTTGGAGCCAACGAGAGAGATTCCGTTCGGTCGGTCGGGCCAGCCATATCCGGACCTTGTGTTTGCAGCGCCGTCCCGACCAAGCCGATTAGAGCCAATACACTGACTGCAATTGCAATGCCGGCACTTCGTCCCTGGCGTGGGCGTCCAGTCGTTGATTCAGGTCTCGGTCGTGATGCGATTGTCTGTGGAACCGGTTCCAACTGATGCGAGGCCTGCGCGAGAAGCGTGAAGAGAGACGACTCTGATTCGACAACGTCAGAGCAGTCAACGCAGTGTTCAAGATGTTGCTCGAACGCTTCGGTTTCCGCCGGGTCAAGACAGCGGCAGATGTAGTCTTCGAGAAGATCACAATGCATCACTTCGACACCTCCGCTTGGTTCGTCTTCTCGCCTGCCATCTCCGGAAGTTTCCGACGCATCGCTTGTCTCGCGTGGAAGAGGTTGACCTTCGCCGTGTTTGGTTTCATGTCGAGGATCTCTCCAATCTCGGCGAGCGACAGTTCTTCGACGGCAAACAAGTGCAGGACGGCTCGCTGCTTTTCCGGCAACGCGTTCATCGCATCTAGTGCGAGTTGTAGTTCGTCACGTTGTTCGCTGATTTCGGAAGGTGCAGTTGTTTGCTCGACTGGTTCCTGATCCAGCGTTTGGGTTCTCCGAGAACCCGGCTTTCGAACGTGATCGCGCCACGTGTTGGATAGGATCTGAAGGAGCCAAACTCGCAATCGTTCGGGCGATTCCAGCTGATCTATTTTTCGAATCGCCTTGAGCATTGTTTCCTGCGTCAGGTCTTCAGCCAGCGTTTGGTCACGACACAGACGCAAAGCCAGACGGTAAACGTGTGGCAGCTGCTGGCTGAGTGATTTCTGCACAGACGATTGGCTCTT
Source organism: Planctomycetaceae bacterium (assembly GCA_045105495.1). Classification (GTDB taxonomy): domain Bacteria; phylum Planctomycetota; class Planctomycetia; order Planctomycetales; family Planctomycetaceae; genus CAYNWT01. The sequence continues at coordinate 4,614 of JBGCDN010000249.1, read as the reverse complement.
CCCGGTTGTGTTACTCAGATAAGACGAACGAATGCCAACCGCGGGTAAATGCTTTCTTCCAAAGTTTTGACGAGAACTCAGGAATTCGATTCGCTTCGATGGATCATTGTCAGCGGCGCGGACTCGCTATTGGCAAAGACTGAGATGTCGCCGACTCAGGCCCTGAGTCGGTCCAGTACGGAGCTCGTCGGCATGCGACGAACTGGCTGAGGGCCTCAGCCAGCTAGATTTCTGCCGTCTAGTTACCGATGGTCCAACCACTAGTTCTTTGTTGAATCTTGTAATAGCGGAGCGGTTGTCTTTTCGTCCGCCGTACCGGCCGGCAGTTCCATGATGCGAATGTTGCGCATGTGAATCTCTTTGCCTTCTGATTCCAGGCAGATGTAGCCCTTCTTCTCCGACGCGTTACTGATGCTGTTGACGAACTTGCCGTTGATGGCGAGCTTCACCGTGCCATCGACGGCGACGACGGTGTACTTGTTCCACTGACCGACGCCCTTGCATCGGTGTTCGACCGACTTGCTGCGAGTACCCCTTGGGTTGGCCGGGGTTGCCGTCATTCCGCCGGCACCGAAGAGTTCTCCCTGAACGTAGGCGACTGGCGGATACCGGCCATCTTTGTATCTGTGTTGGCGAACCCAATCGAGCTCCAGCATCTGCACTTCCATCCCGCGTGGCAGACGGTTGCCAGACGGATTCGCGTCGGACCACAGGAACACGCCCGAGTTGCCGCCGGGTTCCATATGTCGCCATTCAATTTCGAGGATGAAGTTCTCGTACTGTCGATCGGTTCGCATGACGCCAATGGGCAGGCCGGTGCAGACAATCATGCTGTCGCGAACGGTCCACGTGTCTTTGTCCGTGTTGACGTTGACCCATCCGGTCAGATCTTTGCCGTTGAACAAGTCGCGAAACTTTGGTTCCGGCAGAATTGCAAGGTTCTTCCCCTTCGGCTGAACGTCTGGTTGCTCGTCGTTGTCCTGCATGCAGACCAGCGTCGTGACGAGTATCGAGCTGAGTAGGAAAGCATTGAGGTACTGCATTGGTTCGTCCCTTGATGTGAAGCAAACGGTGCCTGGATCTTATCGAATACGTTCCCGCTTCGCAGACTGAGTCGTCCGTTGGGCGCGGTTCGATGTGGGGATGGTTAACATATTGGACCATGCAAAGATCAACGGAAACGACACCATGACAACAGTTCGAACGATGTGGCTCATCTTGATCGCCTGTGCGACAACAGCTGCCCAGGACCGCAAGCCGCTCATATTCATCGATCCGAAACCGCAGCAGTACAAGCTTAAGGCTCGGGCGAGTGAAATCGATTCTCGAGCGAAGGCGCATCCGGAGATTGGCTTCGTGTTCGAGGACAAGAAGGGCAAGCCGGCTGATTTTCAAAACGCGTCAGTCGACACTCGCGTAAAGCCGCGCGGGAAGCTGGTGATATGGCTGATGGGGCATAATCGTCAGTTGTTTGATCGAGTGAACTCGTACGGTATCCATGCGATTCAGGTTCATTACGCGAACAAGTGGTTCTCGATCTGTTGTCGAGAGAAACCTGTTGGTGAGAACTGTCGCGGCAACATCCGGCTGGAAGCTGCGACTGGAATGGACTTCAGCGACGACGTCGACATCCCCAAGCCAGATGGAATGATGCAACGTGCCGTTCAGTTTGTGAAGTGGCTGGATAAGGAGAACCCTCAAGGCAAGTGGGGTTACTTCCTGAACGAAGCGGGCGACGATCTTCGTTGGGAGGACGTCATCATGGCTGGTTCATCGCATGGTTCGACAACGTCGGCTCGGTTCGCGAAGTACAAGAAGGTCAGCCGCGTCGTCCTGTTCTGCGGCCCGCGTGATCAGCATCAGACCTGGCAGAAGCTGCCATCGCAGACACCGGCGAACCGGTACTTTGGATTCTCACACGTGCTGGACGGTGGCTGGGTTGGCGATCACTACTGTCGTTCGTGGGAACTGCTTGGTCTGCACAAATTCGGCGCGATTGTGAACGTCGATAAGATGGCCGCGCCGTTTGAGAACTCGCGTCGCCTTATCACCGACTTCGACGTCAAAGGCGACGCGCGTCGGGCTCACAGTAGCGTGGTTCCCGGTAGCCGAGCTTACAACGGGAAAAAAGGTACTTTCATGCACGAAGACGTGTGGAAGTACCTCTTCACCCACCCGGTTGACTCTGTCGGACGAGCGACTGACATGGATCCGGATTGCGTTAAGAATCAGAAGCAGTGATCCGGGAACAGTCGCCTGCCTGTTTACTTTGCTGCGGGAGAACTCCAACCAAGATTCGCAATTCGCTTGAAGCTGATGTCGGTGATCTCAAAGGTAATCGGCAGGTCCGGAAAGATGGACTTCTGCAGATTAGCCGAACTTAAATCAAGCATGGCAGCCCCGTCACCTCGCGAATCGTCAATTAGCAAGTTGGCGGCATCTGTGAAGGGGCGTTTCGCAATTCAGGTCGAGTAAAGTCACAGTGATTTCGTAACGCGATTATCGCACTTTTAAAGCTGCTATCCATCCCTGATCGATCGCTGACAAGAGCGTTTTGTAACGACACACCCATCGATTGCAGAAGGCGCAGAGACCGGTACAGAGCATCCGTTCCAGCTCTGTAGTGTCCGGTCTTATTGGTTACTACTCGTACGTTTCCATTAAGGACCATGATTTCACCGGCAGAGTAAACCGGAGCCCCGGACATGAAGGAGCTATGGTGAAAACGAGCACCGACAGGGTTCCCGATGTAGAAATCATGATCGAAGGTGATAACAAAGATGCCAAACCCGCGTCGAGAACTGACATCGTTAAAGGTAGCCGTGTGAACCACTGAAGGCGGGAGCGGGGCTGTACCTGTCGTCTGTCTTTGCGTGGAGTAAGCTAGCCGTCCTCCCACGCCAAGGACGCGATACTTCGCACGTTCGTCTTCGGAAAGATAGTGAACGCCTTTCCTGAGAGCCTCGGCCCCTCCCTTCATATCACCAAATATGACATTCATATTGTCTTCAAGGTAGGGGACCCTGATGAGTTCGACCCAGTCTTCGAAACCAAGTCGCGACGTAGGGTATTTTCGTTTATATGCGTTCCAGTCTTTTTCGCTAGCTGCGTGCGGGCTGATGTGCTTTTTGGTGTGCCGTTCCAGACTATATTCGTCGCTCAGCGTCAGACCGACGGCCTCCTCCCGAGCGTTACCTGTCCTTCTGTCGATCCCAATATCCACCTTATCGCGTATACCGGCGGCAAACTTTCTCCCCTCGAGTTTCTCCTGACGACCCTGGTCGTTGTAGAACCGATGAACGAGGGTGCAATAGCGTCCATCTGCAGCCTTACCAAGGTCCTCGATCGCCACTTGCGTTGCCGACTTGTCGGTTGGCATGAAGCCGCCGGCCCCCTTTTTTGTAACCCATCCAGCGCAGGCTTTCCGCAGCTTACGCATCGCCTTCAGGTCATTCGGACGCGAGCGGGCTGCTCGCAGTGCGGGATAGATAGCCATCAAGTACTTGCTTGAGCGGATGACATGTTTCTTCAAGCCACTGGTTCCAACGCTTTTCCGAAACTCCAGCTCAGTTGGTAGGTCATCTGCGGAGGATTTCCCAAATCGAAGGATTGCACCCATTTTTCTTCTCCCAACTGGATCGCCACTTCTATGAGTAAGTAGACGAGTGACTGACACTTAGAATTCCATCGTTCGAGGTGCGAACTAACACTGAGTTCAGGAAAAGGCGGAACTTGTAGCGATTCACCGCGCAATCCTGCGTGTGCTGGGATTAATCGACTGAAACGAAGGCCGTCACTGACCGGGGGCGGCACTATCCGCATTGCGGGTGAGCCTTTCCAAAGCCGAGCGATCGATCGGCCAGCTAATATGCCTGCGGCTGCTAAGAGCTTTAGTGCGTTGGTCCCTCCTGTTGTTGCGAGTGACAGTGCATCGGTCGTCCGATTCTTCTCGGCACGCTCTAGATAGAGACTTAGTCGCTGCTGGATAATCTGAAAATATGTTCATATCCCGCAAAACTGTACTCAAATCGGTTCTACTGCCGATTGGTACAGATATTGGTGGCTTGATGCGTTACGATCTCACGATGCCCGAAGAATCACGAGTTCCTTTTCTCGCCTGGAGTCAAAACATGCGGTTTTTCTCCCTGTTGTTGATCGCTGCCTGCGTGCAGCCGACGGTTGGAGGCGAAGTTGTCTCTAGTTCGTCGATGCGATATCGCAGCTATCGCAAGTGGTCGTTGAACCTGCCTGCCGAGCAGTGGTTCAAAGTGAACGACGGCATTCGAATCTCACACGCGGGCGGTGAGAAGTTCGCCGCGACGATCGATGGCGAGCGACTGCAGTTCGACACCGACGGCGACGGCAAGATTGATCGAACCATCAAAGCGCTGGTAGATCGAGATACAAACGTCTCCACATCGCGCGTGGTTCTCGCTGGTAGGACGACAGACGGCAAGCCGCTGAAGTATGCGGTTCGCCTTCGTAAAGATGCTGCCGGTTGGGAGTGGGCTCCGGGTGGAGCCATGATCGGGTCGGTGGAATCTTCGAAGGGACCAATCCCGGTTCGAATCATTGACCAAAACGGCAACGGTCGGTTCGACGATATTGGCCAGG
>JBGCDN010000248.1:0-4603 GCA_045105495.1 Planctomycetaceae bacterium | reverse complement strand
CAAGCTGCCAACAAAGAATCCGGGGACGGCTACCGAACCGGTTACGCAGCGCCTGAAGTTGTTGACGACCGCGCCCCGAATGAACTGAGTGATCAGTTTTCTGTTGGAGTCATCCTATTCGAAATGCTGACCGGACAACTGCCGTATGATCGACTTGGTGGCAACGCCGGTCGAATCCCACATGGCGAGCGCAAACGTCTTTGGACACCGCCCAGTGAACTCGCGCCGCTGGGTAATGGCCTCCCTCGGCGGCTGTGGAAACAGATCGACTGGTTTACGCAGAAGAACCTGGCATTGGATAGCAATGACCGATTTGTCAGTCGCTCTGACTGGCTAGACGAAACATTGCGACTGTTTGACGCCCTGAAAGCGAGGCCGACGAAAATCCTGCCGACGGGTATCACGAGGTTCCTGAGCGGCTTGCTGTTCCCGAAGGACAGTGATCTCGCTTAGCCAGGATAGAGCCGTGGCCAAACGAATTAGTCGACTACTTAGCGAAAGCTCTCGCCCCGAGTAGTGCGTCTAGTAATTCGGCGATGATCCCTTTGCCCTGAAGATGTACCTCAGTAGACAGGGCATCCGCAGGAGTCACCTGGTCCGTAGTGGCCCGCCGGAAGAGCAAGATCGTGTCCGTCTGGTCGTGAGTGAATGACCGCGAGTCCTTTGGACCTTCGAGGGTTCTTTCACTGAAGCCGAGAGACACAAGCAGGTCGAATAGATTGCGATATGTCGTTCTTGTCATCGCCACTTTGACCTCCTTGTCAGGCTCTGTATTTTGCCAGTGTCTCGAACGACAGTCTCCTGAATCAATCGATCGCGTGGAGGTTCAGGTTGTCCGCCGTGCCTCACTGGGCCGCAGCATAGGCGAAGAATTAAATTACGGGTAACCCCGTGTAAACACCACAGACTCCGCATTCAGCGACGCCAACTAACGACTCTTGCCAACATTCGGCAACAGAAGTTCCTCAGCCCGTTCGTGTGGAGGAACCCAGTCGAATCGGTCGCCGCAATGACTGTGGTACCGCCGACCATCGTTGCCAATCTCCGCGTGGACAGCGAGTCCCGTCAGCTGTTGAAGCTCGAGTGATTCTTCTGAGTCGATCACACGAGGGTACCCAAAGCGGCAACGCAAGCAGACACTTGTTCGATGCGGGTCTGGTGCTCGTCCAAGTTCCCTCGCTTCTCGAATCACTTGTCGCGTAGAAAGTAGACGTTGTCTGAATAGGTCCAGTGACTCGCGATTGAACTTGATAGCAAGTACGTCAAATGTGCCCGCATCGAGAATGAGGCCGTATGGTGCCGTTCGTCCTGTCTGACGCTCTATCAAAAGGCAATAGGCAGCGATGCGGACGTAATGTTGTGCGTGGAGTTCTCCGAGCCTCGTTCGATGGAATACTGGAACCATGACATTGCCTCGGACCAGGACCTTCCACGGATTTCCTGACAACCGCAGTTGGTCATCGTGAAAGCCATCAGCAAACGGTTGGTCGGTGAAGCCAGCGTTCATGAAGCTCCACCAATCCGCGTGCTCTACTTCCGGGCTCCCTGGATTCGGTAAAGTGCCACGGGAACGCAGACACCGAATTCGTCGCTTCAGAAGCTTGACCAGAATGACCACATCTCGTGCCAGCATTCCGAGCAAACACAAGAACCCCACTCCACCAATAATCCCCCCTCGCGCCCCTTGGTTCTGCATCAGCCACCGAGCAAGTCCCGCCGTGATCAGGCATCCGACCGCCCATGTCATCGCTCGCATTGAGAAGGTGCGAAGCAGCTGCTCAATCTCGTCGAGTTCGTAGTCCGGCAGGAAGTCCAAGGGAGCGACGTGGTCGTCGCGACCGAGGTCTGCGGCGTCCTCATCCTCTGAGCAGAGTCCGGCCCGGTCACAGAACGTGTACTCCGTGAGTTTGTGGACACCAATCACCGGGTCGTGTGGTTCGGCCAGGATCTGATCGATGTCTGTCTCGGCGATAACGCTTGTCATGGTTTCCACCCTTTCATGACTTTGAGAACCTTGTAAGCATCCGGACGGAATCGATGGGATGCGGAGACCGCTGCACGCACAATTCCCAGGACACGCTTGGGAACCATTGGCAGCGTCAGTCGATTGGAATCAACGAACTCAGCAGGCTTTATCCCGGTCGCTGCGTAGAGAAAGATCTTGCCCCAACTATAGATATCAACGCTGCTGTCGATGTCACGATTGAGTTCCGGAGCCAGCCATGTTGAGGGTTTAAGATCCCCCTTTGTGACACTGGGGCGGTCGCTGAGGAGCTTTGCCAACTCAAGGTCTACGAGAAGAATTCGCCCATCTGGTCGAAGCACAACATGTTCCGGAGTGAGCGCACGTCGAATGATGCCCGCGTCGTGCAACGCGACAAGTGCATCGACCAGTTGCAACATAACTGAGCAGAGTTCCTCTGGTGGCACCGCGCCGTCTTCAACGCGTGATCGAAGCGTGGCGCCTTCCTCCTCACGATCAATGACCCAAAAGTGGTTCTCGTCGCTGAAGTCTGCGTGTTCGTTGCGGGGGAACGCTTGGTGAGTTTCCAACTGCCGACAAACGTAAGGGTGCCGAATCAGAGCCTCAGTCATTTGCTGACGAACGTCGTCGGAGAATTGCGAGAGGTCGTAGCACTTCCCTCGCCCGAACAGTTCCGGTAGCACAGTGTGTGTCATTCGTTGAACGCGGTACTGCAGCTGGTTGGCCGTTGTCAGCCATGCTGTTGGTCGACCTTCGGCCATCCACGACCCAGCGGTCGATTGCCTTACGGTTCGAGCCCCGGAACTTTTCAGCAGATGCTCGGCTTCGCGCGCATCGAGCTTGAGCGCCTTCAAAAGAGAACGATATGTCTTCCGCTGGATTCGCTCATCTGAGCGGATCCGTCTTAGTGAAGCCCGCCCCACGCCTCCGGCGATCAGGCTGGCTTCCGTCAAACTTCGACGGGTCAGTTCGGCGTCCAATGCCGCAGAGTTGACCCGGACGTAACCGGTTCCGTTTCTGCCCATGGCATGACCTCCGTTTCCGTCAGTTATACGAAACGCGGCTTGGCCTGACAAAATTTTTCGGAAAACCGCGACTTGTTGCACGTTGTGACAGGTTGTGAACTCGGTTGTGACACGGGTCGCTCGTACCGTTTTGCCATCACGTTACTTCTCTGTTCTCGGAGTACTTCTCGATGGCTGATACGTCTCTACGGAAGTGGATCGCTGAAAAGGTCTTCGACCGACTTGTTGGTGCATTCGCATCCTGGTTCACCTCTCTGGCCGAAGTCCGCATTCGGCAATCTCACATCGAGTTCCTCAGCGATGTTGAGGATCAGGCTCGGCAGCTGGAAGCAGATGGGAAACCATTGCTGGCGGAGCAACTCCGAACCAACTCGACTGGCACTCAGCTTGAGAATGCGGGGTGTCTTGGTCTGAGTTTCGTTCAGAGTCTGTCGGATGGAACTCCGGACGAGGCTCTCAAGCTGGAAGCTGAGCTACAGCCCGCTGCTGAAGCAGACAAGCCGGCGAGACCACGTCGCAGGCGACGACGATCGGCTTCCGAGCAAGTCGAGTCGGAGTAGCGGGATGCGATTGTCACTCAACAGCGTGGCTGTACTTGAGTTCTTAACGTGGGCCGTTCGTCTGGCAACGGACGAACAGATCCAGACGGTGCTGGAACTTGATGGGCACTCGGGCACACACGCGTCCCGTTTGATGCGGCGCCTTCGAACAGCAGGCTTGGTCCATCGTGAGCGAATTCATGTTGGGGTTCTCGATTTAACAGAACCGCTCTGTGTGTGGGCTCCGGACAAACCTGAGCCTCGACTCGGCTCGATCGCGTGGCAATTGCTCGTTCGTTCAAAAGGCATTGAGCGGAAGCGTGTCGTAGTGAACTGGGCGACACGCCAAGCGGCGAAGCTCATGGCGGGCAGCAGCGGCCAACTTCGGCAACCGCTGCAAGCTGAACATGACCTGGGGACCACGGCCACTTACCTCGCGTGCCTCAAACGTGACTCAGAAATGCTCTGGCTCGGTGAAGACATCGTCCGGCGACGATTCGGAGACGACGTTCGCAAGGTTCCTGACGCTCTGATCATCAACAGGCAACAGAGCATCCAGCGTGCAATTGAGTTTGGAGGCCAATACGGACGGCGGCGTCTTGAGACGTTTCACCGCTTTTGGAAACACCGAAACACTGCGTGGGAGATCTGGTAATGGCAAAGACGACAACACAGCGTGCCCGTAGGTTGCTGACCGAACGTGACATGGCACTACTGCGTCACGTCGCTGAGTTTGGCGGAGCCGAGATTGAACCGCTGCATCGCCGATACTTCGGGGACAGGAAAATCGGCGCAGCCAAATCGACTCTCCGGAGGCTGACTGGAAGAGTTCACCGCGTTCTACGGACGACACCGCTGGACGGAACACGTGTGTGGTACCAGCTGACCCACAAAGGAGCGCGGGTACTTGGGTTGAGTCATGAAGCCTGTCGCCAGTTTGGTTGTCAGGCTCGGGCGAGGCGCTACGCACTTCAGTGGTTTCTTTTCGTAGAAGGGCAGATGCAGCGAAGACTGTGCAATCTTCGAGAGCTTCCGGACTTGTTTCCAATTCGTGG
>JBGCDN010000247.1:0-6153 GCA_045105495.1 Planctomycetaceae bacterium | reverse complement strand
CATGCCGGGAACCTGTCGCTTCTTCGCGCGGAAATGGTCCATGGTGCGGGTGCGGACGATGGTTTTGAGCCACGATCGAAACGAGGCTACTGATCGGCCAGGCACGAACGATTCGATGTGTTTTGAAACAGTGCGAAACGTGTCCTGAAACACGTCGGCGACGTCTTCATCCTGAAGTCCAAACTGACGGCACCACTTCTGCACCAGCGGCCCGTACAGATGCACTAACTGACGCCAGGCATCGTCGTCCTGCGTTTTGGCTCGGCCAAGCAATGTCAGTGAGGTGGTGTTGTTCACGGTACTTCAAGCGGTTCGAAGCTTATTCGTTTGACTGCGTGGCCATCGGGCCGCACGGTGTTCGCCAATGAAATGATACGCGGGCACTAAGGGCCGCCGGTAGAGGCGAAGTGACCGAAGTCGAATCTCACGAAGAGAAAGACTTCGCTACGCGTCAGCGTCTGGTGACTGCTTTTCGTATCCAAACTCTTCGAACATCCGCGACCAACGGTCGTTGATGAGACGAATGTGATTTGGATCAATCGGCTTGTGTTTGTTGCGTTTGTAAGCGGCTCGTTGCGCGACGTGTTCTTCGAGCAGCGGTTTGGCTGCATCGAATCCGGGGAGCGATAGGTCAGAGTAAACGCGTTCCAGTGTTTCAACAGGCGCGGGTGCGAAGTCTTCGTAGCGAATCTCTGTGAGTTGCCCGTCTGGGATGAGCGACTTCTCATCGAGGTACGCGTCGTAGAGTCGTTTGTAAGTCTCGACAACCATTTCCGGAATCTCAGCCGGGGGGAAATATTGCAGTCCCCAAACCTGAGTTACTGCGGTTGCCATGTGAACCATCGATCGAAACACGCTGTACGGATTCCGGTAGATGTGGAGGAACTTTGCATCCGGATACAGCTCCAGCAACAACCGAATGCGCGCGGTGTGGTTGGGTGACTTGAGAACCTGTGGCTTGCCGGTGCGATACGACATCTTTTGCACAAATTGTGCGAAGGCGTCTTTCCATTTCTGTTGGTCGGCGTCAGAAGTACCGTTGAAGTCGAGAAACTTGTCGTAACGAACTGCGTTGCGCGGGAAGGCCCAGCTAAGCATGTTGGATCGTCCCGACATGATTGCCAGGGCCATTTCGTCTTCGTGTGGTTCCTGAAGGTTCATGGCCATATTGTCCATGAAGCGTTTGGTCGGTGTTCCCAATTCCAACATCGGTCGGAGCCACGGTTCGCTTAGGATGAACGAATGCGGGTACATGGTTTGGAACAGGCTGGGCGAACCAAACTGTTGATCAAGGCACATCAGCGTGTGCAGAAACGTTGTTCCGCTTCGCCACGATCCCACAATCATGAGTGGCGTGTGTGACTCAGTATTCTTGATGCCACGACCGTGCACAGCGCTTTCGGCCAGGCCAATCGCAGACGTGCAAACGCTGCTGACGGACAGGTACGGAACCTTGCCCCAATACCTTGGCGAAATGCGAAAGCGATTTTCAATTAGCAACGACAACCAATCGCTGACCGTGATTCCAGCCAGACAGGCGGGGCCGAAGCGGTTGATCATCCAGTTCTTGAGTTGATTCATTCAGAAGCAGAATTCAGGATAAGCGGCTTGTGGCGGTGACCGAGTTACATCACCGTTGAAACTCTTGCTAACGAACGCGAAGGCGACTTGATGCTTGAAACACGTGCCTTCGACGGAACGCCGGAAGAATTGTCAGACTTCGTCGTCTCGACGTGGAAGTCATCGTATGACGGGACCATGGCGGTGCCCAACTGGTCGGCCGACTATTTTCGCTGGCAACTGCGATTAGACGAACCTGACTCAGCTCGCCGCGTCACTGCGGTCTATTCTGATGGTTCTCTGGCCGGGACCCTGATTTTCTGTCCGTTCGATTTTGAACTCCGAGGCGTCCAACGACGCGGAGCCCATTCAAGCTGGCTGAGTGTCTCGCCCAATTTTCGGCGACTGGGTGTTGGGAAGGCTCTGCAGGCTGGAGCCATCAAGGCTTGTCAGGAGGATGGCGTCGATTTTCGAGTCGGCTATGTCTACCAAGGTGCTCGAAAATCCCAAGGACCGATGTTCTGGCTCAAGAAGGGGAAACCGGTTCAGCAGGGTATGGTTCTAGGCCAGCCAGTCGGGTTTTGGGCCAGAGTCATCGATGCAGACGGAGCCATCGCGTGGAACGTGAGCAAGCTGGATCGGGTTCTGACTCGCCTCGCAAAACCGTTTATTCCGACGCCAAAGCCGCGATCCAGGGATGGAGTCGAGTTTCGTCGATTTGAACCGAGCGACGCAGAACAGTGTGTCACTTTGGCAAATGAGAGTTCCGCTGGGCTGGAGCTACGAATCATCTGGACCAAAGAAACCCTTGGAGTACTCATGCAGGGGTTTGGCGAAGGGATTGTTGCAACTAAGCATGGCGAAATTCAGGGGTTCATCGCGTTCCACAACATCGTGATTTCGGGGCTTTGCGATGCTCCGATTGGTGTGATTGACGTAATTTCGGTAGATCGCCTGAGTTCTGCGAATCGGGCAGGCCTGCTGGATTCGGTGGTGTTAGCTATGAAAGAATCGGGGGCTGTTGTAGCCTTAAAGCAACGTACTGGAGACTATCCGTCGCGCTTTTTTGCTCGACTTGGCTGGGCGCCGCGAATTTGTGATTCGCAGATGGTCTTCACCTGGTGTGGGGAACCCCGGGATGCTGCAGGAATTCGGCGTTGTCACGTGCTGTGGCGATAATCGCCATGCGCCCCGCCGAAGGAGCGCGCTGTGACGACGGATGTAATGAACCGACCTGACGAAAAAGCTGATAGCAACCAGTCTCCGGCGGAAGACGATTGGTCTGTGGATCGCTGCGTGCTGATTCCTCGTGACCAGCTGACGGACGAGCAACTGGCGACGGTCGAGAAAATGGCGTTCCAGTACGGCGAAGGTCCGGAATCGTACGACATTGTTGTTTCCGAAAGCAGTATTCTGTTTACGCCCTGCGGCCAAGGCGTTCTGAGCGTCCTTCCCGACAAGCATTACTGGCATGTTCCCGGCGGAATTCTCGCGCCGGCTGAGCTAAAGCCTCGGATTGTTCGTTGGCTGCAGGCGTTCTCCCAAGCCAGCGGCAACGTGGTACTGCTGCACGCCATGAACGGCACATTGATTCCGTCTTTTGAGGAAGGCGACTGGGAAATCAACATGCTGGGTATCGAGCCAACGATCGAACTCGGCGACGTCACCTGGTCAGGGTCAAAGCTAAGTTGGGTTCGCCGTCAAACGAGTTTCTGCGAACGCAACGGGCTGGAAGTCGTTGAGATTGTCGAGGAAAAGGAACGTCTTGAGCTGGCCGACGAGTTGATTGAAATCTTGATGGAGGATCTATCTGGACGGGCGTTCCCAAAGCCTCTGAAAGTTCTCGAAGGCGAGTTCGATCCTCACCGCGCGTATCGAAGACGCATCTTTGTCGCTCGGAACAAAGAGAGCAAAACGATCGAGGGTTTCCTGGCCTGTACCCCAATGCGAAATGGCACCGAATGGGCTTTCGAAACGTATCGAAAACGAGATTCGGCAACTCGCGGGACAATGGCCTATCTGTTCCGCCGGGTTGTTGATGCACTGCAGGAAGACGGAGCCGCCAAGGTGAGCTTGTGCCTGGTTCCAGGCAAATATGTAGACCATCCGGATTATTCTCGGGGTCCCGCGGTGGTCAGGCGACTCATGTCAATTTGGTACCACCACCTTGCGTTTTTGTTCAACGTGAAGGGCCAGGATCATTTCAAACAGCGTTTCCGACCTCAGGAAGAACGTCGATATTCGTTCATCTCGACGAAGAGTACGCCGGGTTCGCTGTTTTCGTTCTTGAAGATTACAGGTGCCACAACGCCCAACGTTTGGAACGTGACGAAGAACATTTGGCATGGCACGAAGCTGAATTGCCGCAAGTGGTCTGGCAAATTGCTGGGTAAGAAAAAGTAGGAGCCTCGCAAGCGTTGTCAGCTGTTCTCTGGTGTTCGTGTGCAAAACGAGCCTCTGAGATGCTCGAATCCCCCTGAGCCCAAAGATACACTGCGACCAACACACATAGTTGGAGCAGGAATGGCAACGGCGGAAACAACGACAACCTGGCACGATCTGGCCGAACAGGCGCTTCGCGGCGAACAGCTTTCGCGCGAACAAGCGGTTTCGATTCTAGCTGCCAGCGATACAGAATTGCTGTCACTCTTGGATGCTGCGTATCGCGTGCGTCACAAGCACTTCGGGAATGTGGTTCAGCTCTATTACCTCAAGAACGCGAAGAGCGGCTTGTGTCCGGAAGATTGCAACTATTGCTCGCAGTCTTCAATTTCCGACGCGCCGATCGAAAAGTACGCGATGCTAAACGAAGAACGCCTGATGGAAGGCGCTCGAGCTGCGGCAGCATCGGATGCTCGGACTTACTGCATCGTGGCCAGCGGTCGCGGTCCGACACAACGCGAGGTTGAACACGTTGCCAACGTTGCCGGGAAGATTAAGGACGAACTCGGACTTCACATTTGTGCGTGCCTCGGACTGCTGACGCCCGATCAGGCGAAAATGCTGAAAGAGGGCGGTGTTGATCGAGTCAACCACAATCTCAACACCTCTCGTCGGTTCCACGATGAAATTTGTACGACCCACACGTTCGACGATCGCCTGGCCACGCTGGATGCATGTCGAGAAACCGGCCTCGAACTCTGCGCGGGTTTGATTGTTGGGATGGGTGAAGAACCAAACGACGTGGTTGATGTCGCGTTCAAGCTTCGCGAGTTAAAGGTCGAATCGGTTCCCGTCAACTTCCTGAATTCGATTGATGGAACGCCGCTGGAAATCAAAGCAGACCTCGATCCAAGGTACTGCCTGAAGGTCTTGTGCTTGTTCCGACTGACGAATCCGACGACGGAGATTCGTATTGCCGGCGGACGTGAAGTGAACCTTCGGTCGATGCAGGCGATGGGGCTCTACCCGGCGAATTCAATGTTCGTGAGCGACTACCTCACGACTCCGGGACAAGCCGCCGAAGCTGACTACAAGATGATTGAAGATCTTGGCTTCGAAGTTCGAGCCGAACATCGAAACACGAACCCAACGCACGTCTCATAGCTGCCATTTCGATCAACCGCGTACATCGACAGGAACAACATGAATCGCACAACCATTGCCGCGTTCTGTCTGGCCATCGGAGTCACAACCTGCATGAACACCGCCCACGCGCAGATTGAGTATCCGGTTTCGAAAACGGTCGATCAGGTCGATGACTTTCACGGTACGAAAGTCGAAGACCCGTATCGCTGGTTGGAAGACGACGTTCGAACATCAAAAGATGTTGCCAAGTGGGTCGCAGATCAAAACAAGGTGACCTTCAGCTATCTGAAAAGCCTGCCGGGTCGAGACGCCATTGAAAAGCGACTGACGAAGCTGTGGAACTATGAGAAGTTTGGCTCTCCATCAAAGCATGGCGGCCGCTACTACTTTTCGAAGAACGATGGTCTGCAAAACCAAAACGTGCTCTACACCATGCCAACTCTGGATGGTGAACCAGAGGTTCTGATCGATCCGAATACGTGGTCAAAAGACGGAACGGTGGCTCTATCAGGACTGTCGTTCAGCGACGACGGCAAGTATCTCGCGTATGGAATTCAAGACGGCGGTTCCGACTGGCGAACATGGCGCGTCATGGAAATCGCGTCGCGTAAGTTACTGGACGACAAAATTGAATGGGTGAAGTTCAGCGGAGCGACATGGGCGCCGGGGAATCGCGGGTTCTTTTATGGTCGGTTCGACGAACCAAAAGAAGGCGAAGCGTTCCAGTCGTTGAACCTGAACCAAAAAGTGTATTACCACCGGGTCGGCACATCGCAGTCTGAAGACGTACTGGTCTACCAGCGTCCGGACGAACCCGAATGGGGTTTTAATCTGAACGTCACCGAGGACGCCCAATACATGGTCATCACGGTTTGGAAGGGCACGGACGACAAGTATCGTGTTCTATATCGCGACCTGACAGAACCGTATGCCATGCCTGTCGATCTGATCGACACCTTCGAGAACGATTACACATTTGTCGGTAACGATGGGCCAAATTTCTTCTTCCGGACCGACTTGGAAGCGTCACGTGGTCGAGTTGTTGCGATCAACATTCACGAGCCC
>JBGCDN010000246.1:0-8320 GCA_045105495.1 Planctomycetaceae bacterium | reverse complement strand
GCGGCACATTCACGGCTGCGTTACAGGACAAGATGCTACCTCACGTCGAACCATTCATTCAGGCAGCTGGGACCTATCTCCACAGCGTCGGCTACTTCGGTGTCGTTGGTATCGACTTGCTAAGAGATACAACGAACCAGTTTTATCTCGTCGACGTAAACCCACGACTCACCGGCATATCGCCGTTTCTGATCGCGTCTCGCATCTTCGCACGTGACGGAATCCAGCATGGAATTTATCAGGCGAGTTGTCGTTACGATGGAACGCTGGAAGAGCTCATCTCCACCGCTGCTGCCACCAAGAACGCCCGAGTACTGATCCACAGTGCTTTTGAAGAGAACGGCGAGACGACCTGCCATCTGTCTGTCAGTTCAAACGACCCAGCTTTGAATCTCGATACGCTGGACCGACTTCTCATCTGACCTCTGGAATGCCGCCTGTGATTAAGGGCGGCGCTGAGCATGTTTGTTGCCTGGAGGCCCGCAAGTCCGAGGCATCAGAGACTTTGGGCTGATGCTGTGAGCCTCAAACGATGGACGAAGGGAGCGTTGCAGTTTAGATTCGGCGCATGAACCGACTCCCTCTGAGACCCATCATGCTCCGATCTGCAACGATTGTGTTCGCCGCGTTTCTGTTCGCGTCAACCGGTCACGCCGCCGACCGTAAACCCAACTTCATCTTCGTTCTCAGCGACGACATCGCTCAGGGCGATCTTGGTTGCTACGGACAGAAGCTTATTCAAACGCCGCGGCTTGATCAGATGGCGGCAGAAGGAACGCGGTTCATGCAGGCCTACTGCGGAACCAGTGTGTGTGCTCCCAGTCGTTCTTCGTTCTTTACAGGTCTCCACACAGGACATTGTCCGGTTCGAGGCAACTACGAAGTTCCTCCTGAGGGGCAACTGCCGCTGCCGGACAAGACAGTCACGATTGCAGAGGTCGCAAAATCGGCTGGGTATTCATCGGCGACGTTCGGCAAGTGGGGCATGGGCTTCTTCACGTCCAGCGGCAGTCCGCACAAGCAAGGCGTCGATCACTTCTTCGGCTACAACTGCCAGCGGCATGCTCACTCGTACTTCCCGACGTACTTATGGGACGACGATCAGGCCATCGTCCTTCCCGGCAACGACGGACAGAAGGTCGGCAAGACGTACGCCCAGGAACTGATTCAGAACGACATGATCAAGTGGCTCAAAAAACAGGGCGACAATCCGTTCTTCATGTTCTACGCAATTACATTGCCACACGGGCGGCACGAGATCGACGACTTCGGCATTTACAACGACAAGCCGTGGACCAACAAACAAAAAGCATATGCGGCCCAGGTCACGAGAGTCGATTCGGACATGGGCGACCTCGTCGATACACTCCGCGAAATGAAGATCGATAAGAACACACTCATCATCTTCACCGGCGACAACGGTTCGTCCTTCTCGCCAAAGTCCGAAATCGGCAAACGGTTCGATCAGGCCAGCAACGGACTTCGCGGTTTCAAACGTGGCTTGTACGAAGGAGCTTTGCGTCAGGCCGCGCTGGCGTGGTGGCCGGGTACGGTTCCCGCTGGTCGAGTTGACGATCAACCATGGGCGTTCTGGGACATGATGCCAACCTTCGTGGAACTTGGCGGAGCCACACCACCGGCTGGCTACGAAACTGATGGCTTGTCACTCGTCAGCTACCTAAAAGGCGGTAACGCACCGCAGCGAGACTACTTCTACTGGGAGCTGCACGAAGGCAAACCCATTCAAGCGGCGCGGTGGGAGAACTGGAAAGCCGTCCGCGGTGGTATCGACAAACCAATCCAAATCTACAACCTGAAAACCGACCCGGCAGAATCAAAAAACATCGCCGATGCGCAAGCCGAACTTGTGGCGAAAGCAGAGAGCATCTTCAAACAAGCTCACCGACCCGACCCAAACTGGCCACTCGATCGGCGATCTGAAAAACGCATCGAGGTCTCGAAGAAAGCGTGGCAAGCGAAGCGTGAACGGGACAAGAACAAGTGGGTGCCTGAAAACGCGGTAGAGTCACGTGAAAGAGCGTCAGATATCCGCTGATGGGTGATAGGCAGAAATAGTGATGAGTCTCCAGGCGTAATCCACCACGTGATTCGGGCCGGCGTTTCGGTACGAATGTCTTTGATATTTGGGCTCAATCGCCGATATTGTTCTTAGCCAAGGAACACTCATGCGACGCCGATCACTCAGATACCGAGATGCTTGTGAAACGCTCGAAACGCGGGCGTTGCTGGCAACAATCACCGTCACCTCGCTCGAAGACAATGTCATTGCCGACGGCGAGGTGACGTTGCGGGAAGCAATTGAGGCAGCCAATACCAATCAGTCTGTCGATGGTTCGACGGCCGGCAATGGACCGGACCGAATTCGGTTCGCCAGCAATGTCGAAAGGGTTTTCCAACTCGCTGACACGCTGACGATCGTGGAATCCGTCGAGATCATCGGTCGTGGCTCGGAAAAGACTCGCTTGTCGGGCACGAGCGACTTCGCCGCTTTTCAAGTTCCGGATGACAATCCGGGCGTCGATCTCACACTCCGAAATCTCCGCATCCGTGGCGCACGCGCGGCAGTTAGCCACACGGGGGAAGATGGATCACTGACGATTCTGAACAGTCGAATTCGCAACAACAGATCCGGCGTTTCTGTCGATCGGTCTGACCTCGAAATCATCGGCAGCGAGTTCTACGGAATCACAATCCCAGGCGGTCGCGCTGGCGATTCCATTTCAGTGCAAGCTCACAATTCCTCGTCACGCGGCAATGTGACGATCGTCAATTCGAAGATCACAAACAACGACAACGGAGTCACCATCCGCAATGCCAATCTCCGTGTGAAGAACTTGCTCTATGCGAACAACGATGAGAGGTTCGAGGTTTATGACTCAAATGGCGACATCGACAACTCAACGTTCGCATTCAATTCATCCGACGCGCTCTACGTCTCTTCGACTCAGGAGCGCGAAGACGCAATCCATGTGAATCACTCGACGATTGTGGAGAACACTGGAACCGGAGTCTCAACGTACGCAAGCCCGTTCTTCAAGACGAACGTGTATCTGACAAACTCAATCCTGGCAGACAATGTCCTTGAGAACGGCTTTCGAGAGGACTTGCGATTTCGGGGCGGCTCCAGCGGACGCGGGAACACGCATACTCACTTCAGTTTTCTCGGATCAACATCTTCCGCCCTCGGCTCGGACAACATACTCGGAGACGAGACTGATCCGATCGACCCGATGCTTGGACCACTGCAGGACAACGGTGGTCCGGTGCCTTCCATGCAGCCGTTGCCCGGAAGCCCCGTCCTCGATTCCGGTACGCTCCCAAACAGAACCTACTACTGGTCTGACACAGCCAATGTCACCACAGACCTGGTGGGAAACCGTCGACCGGCCGGAGCAGCCCCGGACATGGGAGCCGTCGAGTTCACCGACGCCAGGCTCATCATTACCCCATCCACCGTGCAGCCTGCTGAGGGTGATTCCGTCACGCTGCGAGTTACCCTTGCGACGGAACTCGACGAACCCCTGAACGTCGTCATGCGAACAACGGACGACGGAACAGCGACCGCCGACCGCGACTTCGTTTCCCTCAACCAGCAACTCAACTTCGATGGAGCCATCGGAGATTTCGTCGATGTCACACTCATAACACTCGATGACACCGAGTTCGAATTCGTTGAAGAGATTGGGTTCGAACTGATCTCTGATACACATCCCGTACTCGGATACTCAGATTTCCACGTCACAATCGCCAGCGATGAAACGACGGGCTTCGGTCTCTCAGGAGACACACTTGTCGGTCGCGGCACAAACGCCCGCGATGTTGTCACGGTGGACGAAGACGGAGACCAAATCCTCGCCGTCATGAATGGAGAATCGTTCTCCATCGACCGATCTCTCATCGCTGGTTCCGATATCGAACTGCTGAGAGGTTCGGATCGGCTGACCATTTCCGAGAGTCTTGACTTCGCCACAACGATCACCGGCGGTCTGGGCGCGGACACGATAACGACGGGTTCCGGAGCAGACGAGATCCATGGACAAGAGGGCGGCGACCTCATCGACGCAGGCGAGGGACGCGACACAGTTTTCGGCGGTGGTGGTAACGATACCATTCACGGTCGCCGTGGTGGTGACTGGCTCAAGGGCGAGGACGGTGATGATTTCATTACAGGGCAGGGCGGTCCTGATCACATTGAGGGCAATGCCGGTGCCGACACCCTGAACGGTGGCGACTTAATCGACAGCATCTGGGGCGGCTCTGGTGGGGACGAGCTGATTGGTGGTGCTCACAGAGACAAGATGTATGGGTTCTACCCGACCGGGGCTTTGAGCACCGAAGGCACCGATGCGGCGAACACAATGTTCGGAGGTCACGGTGACGATTGGATGTATAGCGAAACCGTGGCCCACCACTACATGGAAGGTGGTGATGGCGATGATCTCATCAGGGGAACCGGGACGCTGATCGGTAACAAGGGCAACGACCGAATTACTGTCTCGCCGAGTAGTACCGACCCATTAGCCGCTTCGGACGTCAGAGGCGGTCTCGGGAACGATCAACTGACTGCCGGCGCCGGTGACGACACGCTGCATGGCGGCAGCGGTAACGACAGGCTCACCGCAGACAGCTTCAGAGGCGGTGGCAACAACGTGTTCATCGGCGCCAACGGAAATGACACCCTGTACGGCGGCCCCGGTAATGACCTGCTCATGGGCAACGATGGTCGCGATTCGATTCACGGGTTCGAAGGCGACGACACACTCGATGGAGGTGCCAGTCTCGATGTTCTTCGCGGACATACAGGCAACGACAAACTGCTGGGTGGTCTCGGACGAGATATTCTCGTGGGCGGATCCGGGGCCGACGAATTATTCGGCGACGAGGGACAGGACATACTGATCTCCGGCACCATCGCCCGTGAGTCACAAACGTCTGCCCTGCACGCAATTCGCGCCGAGTGGTTTTCGAGCAGGGACTTCGAGGTTCGTCAGGCCAACCTGATTGACGGGTCCGGATCCGACGACCGCGTGAACGATGATGACTTCCTCGTCGAAACCGGCAACGACCCAACGGTCTTCGATGACGATGACATCGACACAATCAACGGCGGCACCGGCATCGATTGGTTCTTCTACAACGTCGATCAGGACGAATTCTAAGATCTCTAATCTTCGGCCGCCCGAACCCAATTCGCCTAAACTCGTCTTCGATCGATAGTGTCTGGCAGCGCTAAACAGACCCGTTCAGTCTTACCAACAGAATCTGGTTGCCATAAAACACGCAACTCGGATGGACAGACTGAACACTGACCTGAAACATTACATCGCCGCAACGACTATTCACTGGGCTGACCTGGCTTTTCAGATTCGAAAGATATGCAGAGGTTTGTATTAGCTTTGGCTGCGGTTGCGCTGGGACTTGCTACTTTCGCAATTCTCCCGTCGAACCAATGGCCATTCACTTCGCGAGTCTTCGGACCCGATCCCGAATCGCCACACCATTTCCTCGCAGTTGGAAACGAAAGTAAGGCGATCGCTACGATGAAACGTCATCGGGCCTGGATCCATCAAACAGATGAGTACCAACAGACACCGTTGCATGTCGCAGCAAATTATGGGCGTGTTCGTGCCGTGCGGTGGCTTCTACGGAACGGAGCCTCGGTAAGAAAAGGGGCGGACCATACGACGACACCGCTCCATCTCGCTTCGGAGCCAACTATCGTTGAACTGCTCTTAAGAGGGGCCCACGACTTGGAGGGAAAAGATGAGAGGGGTCGGACTGCCCTGCAGCGAGCAACCTACCGCCTCGCTCATTGGGATAACGAAGAAAGGTCAAACCTTCAGCGAATTGTGGGCATGTTCCGCGCAGCCGGGGCCGAGCCCAATTTGATTTCCGCGATCCATCTCGACGAACTTGCAAAGATCAAAGCATTACTTGCTAAAAATCCGGAGTACGCAGATGACTATCAGAGAACGAGCCCACTTCGCATCGCGGCTAGCCTCGGTCGACTAAGAATTTGTAACCACCTTATCAAGCAGCATGATGTCGATGTTGACGACTTCAAGCGAGGCAATGGTTACCCGATCATCCGAGATGCTGTCGGGCACCCAAATGTTGTCAAGTTGCTAATCGACAGCGGTGCCGACCTCAAAACTCGCATCAGTTGGCGGGGATTCCAGAGTGGCATCTGGCCCATCGGCAACGACGCCACCGCTCTACATTTTGCCGCTACTCGCAGTGGGCATCATCTCTCGGTTCAGCATCTGCTGCATGCTGGCGTGGATGTCATGGCTGTCACAGCGGGCAACCGAACCGCTCTCGGAATAGCGGCCTCGCACGGCCAACTAAACGCGGCTCGACTAATTCTGGACCATTCAAGTTTCAAACGGGCTAGCCATAGTCATCGACATGCTGTTTTGAATCGATCTTTGAGCTCCGCGGTGGGCTCTCTCCCATGGGATTCTTCAGAGGAGCAAGTCGAACAAGTCGCGTTCCTGCTGTTGGAGGCTGGGGCAGATCCAAACTCTGAGATAGATGGCCAAACTCCGCTGCAGACCACTGCCAGCCACATATGGCCAAATCAGCTCGAACGAAACACATCGATTCGCCGGGTGATTGACAAGATAGTGGAACACGGGGCCACGCTGGATCTTTACACTGCCGTCTCG
Source organism: Planctomycetaceae bacterium (assembly GCA_045105495.1). Taxonomy (GTDB): domain Bacteria; phylum Planctomycetota; class Planctomycetia; order Planctomycetales; family Planctomycetaceae; genus CAYNWT01. The sequence goes on along the minus strand of JBGCDN010000246.1, from coordinate 1,631 downwards.
ATAAACGACCTGGAAGCAGTTACCCGATTGGCAGGTTCTGAGAAAAACCTCAACCGGCGATACGGTCGGGAGTGGGAAGCACAACGGACACTTCTCGAGATCGCTGTACTCAATGGCCATCAAGAGATTGTTCAAGCATTGCTGAAGGCCGGCTGCGACCCTAACACAGCGGGAAACGGCAAGATCAACGACTTCTGGGAAACAGCCCTCCACACAGCCGCAGGCTGGAGTCGTTTCGACATTGCTCAGATTCTGATCCAAGCGGGCGCAGATGTGAAAGCACCAAACGGTGCGAAGTCAACTCCACTACACACCGCAGCCTACGCTGGGGATTTAGAAATGGTGAGGCTGCTGCTCAAGTCCGGCGCCAATGCCTTGGCACTTGATATCGACGGCAAGACCGCCAGACAAGTCGCTCGGTCAAGCGACACCAATTCGACGCGGGTGCAAAAGCTTCTCGCCGAGTTCGAGCAGACGCTCCGGGAACGACAGCCTAAGTCAAAAGCGATGTGACATAAGCTGACGCCATCGCTACAACTCGTCGCATGAGTGCACGGCAGCTGACAACTGGTTCTATCCCCGGACACGTAAGAGCCATCGCGTTGCCTGCGAGTCTGGGGCTGATCTTTCAGACGATGTACAACGTCGTCGATTCGTTTTATGCCGGGAAGATCTCGACCGAAGCACTCGCTGCGATGGGTGTTGGCTTTCCGGTGTTTCTGCTGATCATCGCGACCGGTGGTGGGCTTTCTCGAGGTGCATCGGCTTTGATTGCCAACGCGATCGGAGCAGGGGAGCGCGACCAGCAAACTCGGTTCGTGGCTCAGGCTTACTCGCTGGCGGTTCTTTCTGCGATTGCCCTAACCGTTGTCGGATTTCTGGCCGGGCCGGGCCTGTTCAGGTTTCTGGGGGCAGACGGGGAGTATCTTGATCTCGCTCTTCGCTATATGCGACCAATCTTTGCGGGCGCGATTTTCTTTGTGTTGACCAGTCTTAGTAATGCGATTTTGGTCGCGAGTGGGGACAGCAAGACATTTAGCAAAGTGCTGGTGACCGGGTTCTTTCTGAACCTGATACTTGATCCATGGTTCCTGTACGGCGGGTTTGGCTTGCCGGCAATGGGCATCGCCGGGATTGCATGGGCCACGGTGCTTATTCAATTCTTCAGCGCTTCGTTCTTGCTGAGTGTCGTGATACGACGCAAGCTGCTGGATCTACGCTGCGGACTTCGGTCGTTTGTGCCTGATTTGAAGACGTATGCGAGGATTCTTCAGCAAGCCATTCCAGCGACGTTCAATATCCTGTCTGTCGCGCTAGGGTTCTTCGCTGTCAACTACTTCATCAAGTCGTTCGGCAAACCAACCGTTGCTGCGTTCGGTGTGACGACTCGAATCGAACAGATCGCGTTGATGCCAACGTTTGGTATTTCTAGCGCCATCATGGCGCTGGTCGGACAGAACAACGGCGCGAAGAATTATGCTCGCGTGCGTGAATCAATGCGAGTCTGCGTGGCGGCCGGGCTCATTCTCTCCGTTACAACGTCCGCATTGATCTTCGTGTTTGCTCGACCCCTGCTGCGGCTATTCACAGACGACATTGAGGTCATTGATATCGGACAGAATTATGTCCAC
>JBGCDN010000245.1:0-13000 GCA_045105495.1 Planctomycetaceae bacterium | reverse complement strand
CAGGACAGCGAGGTATTGACGACGCAGAGTGGATGACGGCTCAAATTGCGGACAAGCTTGGTTGTGGTCCGGAAGCGGTGTTGGTGTGTTCGACCGGTGTGATCGGCAACTTCTTGTCTCGTGATGTCTTGCAGGCTGGCCTGTCGGATGTTGTCGAAGCTGTGAATGATTCTGCCGACGGATATTTGGCCGGTGCAACGGGAATGATGACGACGGACACGGTTCCAAAACAATCCGTTCGAGACGTTCCGGTCGCAGGCGGAACGGTCCGAGTCTCTGGCGCGTGCAAAGGCGCGGCGATGATTGCGCCGAATATGGCAACCATGCTGGGCGTTGTCATGACGGACGCTGAATTGACTCTCGAACAGGCTGATGCGTTTCTGCGGAAAGGTGTCGACAAGAGCTTCAACTCAGTGACGGTCGAGGGACACACTAGCACCAGCGACACCGTTCTTTTGCTGGCCAACGGCGCGGCGGAGGCGGGGCCGTTGTCGGCTGATGATCTCGCGAAGGTCGAGGCGGCTATTCTTGCAGTTTGTCTTGAACTGGCTCAGGCGATTATTCGCGATGCCGAAGGCGCGGCTCACTTTGTGACGGTTCAGGCTAGTGGATTCGCGACGGTCGAGGATGCTCGAGCAATTTGCCGGATGGTTTCAGAAGACGCGTTGGTCAAGACTGCCGTTACCGGGAACGATCCGAATTGGGGCCGAATCATTTCTGCTTGTGGCCGTACATCGGTAAAGCTGACGGAAGAGAACCTGTCGCTTCGCATCAACGGCAACTTGATTTATCAATCCGGCGCACCGACTGACTTCGATGCCGCTGTCGTTTCAGAGGCGATGGCTACCGGCGAAGTTGTCTTCGAGATTGAAAGCGATCTCGGCAATGAATCCGCATGCTTCTGGACCAGCGATCTGACTCAGGAGTACGTAAGACTGAATTCGGAATATACGACGTGAGTTCGGGCGGTCGAGGTGGGCAGTCGGTTTTTAGCGGACGAGGCAACGAGTCCCCGAACCGGGCAGACAATAATTGGGATTCGTGGCCTCATCCACTACAGCGAGGCCGCACCGTTAAAAGACCACGCCAAAGATCTCCTGCGCTGGATACGTTGTACCGTTGCCAGTGCCCCACGCTTCGATTTGTTTCTGGTCGTGCTGGCTGCGTCTGTTGATGTCACTGGCGATGGCATCCAGTCTTTGCAGGATTCCAGCGTCCACAAGCGTGCGGAATGTTTCTGGCCGAATGAAATCACTAAAGCCATAGCTTCCTGGTGCTCGGTATCGCAGTACTTCGTTCCAGTTGACTACGATTAACCGAATATCTCGCTCGATGAATCGAGAACGGATGTCTTCGATGTCTCGGAGTGCGACGTCACCGTCCGGGCCTCCGGTTACATGTTCGCCACAGATCTCCTGGAAGATGTTGAGATCGAAAACGGTGTTGTAAACGACTGCCGATTTCGCCTCGAAGACAGCGGCTTCACCCACGCACAATACCCGGCCTGGTTGTGAACTGCGGTTGTTGTACTCTTCTGCTCGGAGCAGCACGGCTGCTTGCTGCTCTGTCATTTTTCTTGCAACGACCGGGTCTTGAAACCACGCGTTGTACCCACTCCATGGCGACGCGCAGAACAGGGTGTTGAAGGCGACTCCGATGGTCAGCACTGCGAGCATCACGTAGTGCGCGGGGCGAAAGCGGATGGCGTTCAGGCCAGCTCCGGCCAGCAGAGCGATCGCTGGAATCATTGGGACCCAGAACCGATCGATCCGGTGAGTGAACACCCACCAAGATCCGAACATCCACAATACAAACAGCCAAAACCCGATGACTGACCGACGGCGACCGGGTGAGGAGAGGAACGCAAGCGGAGCGAACGCGAACAGCAGGACGCTCATCCAATCGCTGCGGATCGTGACGTCGGTGACTCGCGATGCCAGATCGGTGAGCTTGTGGTTGGGGGGGCTGTGTCCGGCTTTCCATCGAGTGTTGATTTCCGGAGTCCAGTCGGTCCCTCCGAACACACTGTAGGCCAATGGATAAACTGGATTGCCGGTTTCAACAAGGTTCTTCAGTAACCATGGACCCACGGCGATGGCGACTCCGGCGACGAAGACAATGATGGTTCGAGAGAGGCTGCTCGGGTTCTTCTCACTGTTTCGAGAAAGCCAAAACAGGCTGATGCCAACCGGTGCGACGACAGACAGCAGAGCAGGGTACTTGCACGCCATGGCCGAACCGCACATCAGCCCAGCCAGCAACACGTTTGATGTTGAGCGATGTTGAGCGAACCGAGCGACTGCCAGCAGCGAGGCGAACAGGAAGAATGTCAGCCCGCTTTCCGCGTACGCAATAATTGAAATGCGATAAATCCATGGCGTTGTGAGGAACACGACTGCGGCAAGCCAACCGGTCTTTGAATCGAAACAGCGACGTCCGGCTGCGATGAGTGCCAGCGCGGTCATCGGTGTGAACGCCGCCAGCAGCAGCTTTCCAAGTAGAGCACCTTCATACCAATCGCCCACGACCACCATGCCGAGCAGGCTTAGCATTTCGGTGAGGAACGGGAAACTTGTGTAGGCGTTGTGCGGCAGGAACGTGATCTGTCCGTTTTGGAAGTACTCTTTTGGTCCCTGCAAATGATATTCGCGGACGTCGAAGTCGGTCGGAGGTGAGAGAGCTCCCAGAAGCATCATCAGCAGGACCGGTGATACAAGGACCACGCAGTAGGAAATCATGCTGCGGGATGTTGGTTCGGATGGAGATGAAGTTGCTTCGGTGCGTCGCGTTACCACGAGACAGGCGGCCTCCACGACGGTCGCGATGCCCAGCACTCCGCAGAAGATGGATGGGTTCAATACGCCTGCAAGCCCGAACGCCAACACCATCAGCGATACCGCCGACACGCCAAGTCCGTAGGCGAACACATTCGCTTCGAGCCGCGGTGTGAGGGACTGCCGTAGCAATCTCATTAACAGTCGGCCGAGGGCGAGGATGCCCAAGATGAGTCCCGCGGCGATCAGAACCAACCGGCCTTGAAAGAACCGCCAGCCTTCTGTCTTCGGATCGATTCCGCCGAGAACGTTGTCGAGCAGCGAGTTGGCGAGGATCTTGAACGCGGTTGTCTTACTCTCGCCAAGTTCGGTTCCAAGAATGTCGAAGCGAGTCAGATCGACTGTTTCTTGTCCGTTCGGAAACGGAAATGTCGGGCTCCATTTGAAGAACGCGAACACAAAGAACGTCACCCACACAAGCGCGATGATGCTGGGCAGTATACGGCGCGGACTTCTGGACTCGTTGTTCGTCTCAGCCTTCATGTGTTCAGTCTACGCAACGATCGGGACCGCGGGATGCTGGTGGACCTGTGCGGATCGTGATTTCTTTCGGTCCACCTGATTGTGCATCGTTTAAACGGCATATTGCGATGGAGCTGCAGAGTTGGTGGTTCTCAAGCGTTGATTTTCTCGCGAAAAATCGGATAGTCGGCGATTCGCTTGTGTTGCACAGATGCCGTTCCTACGTCGGAAAGCTGGATGATGTCGGAAAATCAGGGAAAGTTGCAGATTGGGGATCAATGGAACGCGATCAGCATTATTGCTCATTCGCAAACGCATCCGCTGAAAGCCATCTGCGAGCTGACCGAGAACGCCATCGATGCGCACTCGTCTGAAGTTAGCATCACGCGTCGTCGTAAAGACGGCGAGATGTTCCTCGAACTGCAGGACGATGGCGATGGTGTGCGATTGAACGACGAAGGTCTGCCCGATTTCGACTATCTCGCAACGCACATTTGCGATTCGATGAAGCGGTACCTTAGCGGCAAGGATAAATCGGGGGTTCATGGCGAGTTCGGAATCGGTCTGCTGAGTTTTTGGAGCCTTGGCGAAGAACTGCGGATGGCGTCTGCCGGTAAGGATGGAAAAGTCTACGAGCTGATTTTGAAGCGTGGCGACGATGGCTACGAAGTTCGAACTGTTCGTGGCAAGTTGAACACCGGAGGGACCCGAATTCTCATTGGCCCGCTTCTACCTGCGACACGTTCGATCGTGACCGGTGAAAAGTTGGATCGATATCTGGCCGCCGAATTGCGAGATCGGATTCGATCGACGGGCGTGAAGGTTCATGTTGTCGACAAGATTTCTCGGAAGGACAAGCTTGTCGAACCGCGAGAGTTTGAAGGCGAACTTCTTGAGCTTCCGGCTAAAATTAAAACGCCTGCCGGTGACATGTTTGTCGAACTGTATCTGCGACCGCAGTCTGGTTCTCGGGAAACCCGAATCGCTCTCTGCAAAGACGGGACGCGGGTTCTTGCCGACATCGCAGACCTGCCACAGTTCGCGAAGGCGCCTTGGCAGAGCGATCGGCTGGAAGGCATTATCGACTATCCGCCCTTGAACCTGGCTCCCGGAACACGGGGCGGTGTGATTCCGGATGAGAAGCTGGACTGGTTCGTCGACGCCATGACCACGCTCGAGGAACAGGTGAATGAGGCTGTGGAAACGCGTCAGCAGGCGGCGTCGGAACAGGCTAGTAAGGAGATTCAAAAGCAAATTCACAAAGCACTGCGGAGTGCTCTGCAGACGTTGTCGCGAAACGACTACTTCTTCTTCGACATACCACGATCACCTGCTCGTCCCGTCGGCGGTTCGGAATCGATGTCTGGCAGACAGGCAGTGGCTCACGACTTCGCTGAATCAGAATCGCGGACGCTGACTGTCGCGGCTGGTAAGTTGGATCATGTTGTCTGTCGTCCAGCCAGCATTCTCAGGCAGCCGCGACAGAGTGCGTCGATGACAGCGATCGCTCGCGATGAGAACGATCTTCAAATCGATTCAGGTGTCACCTTTGCCTGGCGAGTGATTGAAGGCACCGCGAAGTGCGAACCGGAAGGCGCGAAATGTATCGTGACTTCGAATCGCCAGGGTAGGGTTGTTGTGCAGGTGACGGCTCATCAGAAGAAGGTCACAACGACAGCAGAAGTGGAAGTGCGGTTTAGTAACGTCGAGATCGAGGGAGAAACCGCCGACGGCAAACGAACTCTTCCGGCCTACCGGTTGGAACCAGATCAAGCCAGTCGATTTCGATCTCGCTACGATGCAGGCAAGAACGAAATCGTCATCAATTCCGGCCACCGTGACTTCCTGGCAAGCCTTTCGTCGGCGACCAGACATCGTCGATACATTGGGAAGCTGTACGCGAAAGAAGTTGTGCTGATTAATTTCTCTCATGAGACACCGGGTGAGATTTCTGAACGCCTGGTTGAGATGTTGGTCCGAACTGAAGAATCGCTATAGACGCATAGTTCAAGCGGTTCTGATTTCTTTTTTCCGCATGCATGGAGGCACGTGAATGTCGTACGAGCGCGTTGATGAACTCATGGAAGAAGGCTGGCAGATGGAGCACTCGCCTGCTCAAGTTGCCGTCTACGAAGAAGCTGTTCGAATCGCTGATACGCTTAACGACACCAGTCTGGCTGTGGACTGCCGGATGGAGTTGGTGACGGCGGCGACATTTAGCGGTGCCGACGAAAAAGCGATGGTTGCCTTCGCCTGGGTGCTGGCGCGGTTTGATGAAGATCCGGACTGCGTTGATGTGTACGACCTGATGTGGAAGTACAAATGGATTATCAATTCTGTGACTTCGTTTCCGACCGTGAGCCTTAGCAGGATTCGCAGCATGGAAGACGACATGGAACGTCGGTACCTTGCCGCCGGATACAACCTTCGTGCTGTTCACGATGTTCGTGCTGATATCGCGATGGAGACGGGTGAAGAAGAACGCTGTCGGGAGTACTTCGCCAAGTGGAAATCGATTCCTCGCGATTTCATGGCGGATTGCCTCGCGTGTGAGCAGAGTTCCGAAGTGAGATTCATGGTTCACTTCGGGAAGTATGAAGACGCACTTGAAACTGCTACGCCAATCTTAAGTGGCGAAATGCGTTGCAGCTCTGTGCCTGAAACGACATACGGTCATGTCTTGATTCCACTCATGCACCTCGATCGGCTGGACGACGCTCGCCGGTACCATGAACTTGGTTATCCGCTGGTTGCAGGCAATCCAGACTACATTCCCACTGTGTCCCGGCACTTGGCATTCATGGTTCGAGATGGGCAAATGGACGCAGCTGTGAGGTGTGTAGAACAGCATCTACCGCTATTGGCCACCATCGCGATGGTCGATAATCGCATGGAGTTCTACTGCACGGCGTCGGCGTTGTTCCGCAAGCTTGCGGCGTCTCAGACTGACATCGCTGTGCACCTGCCGGAGACCCTCGAAATTGCAGAGGCGTCTAATCAATACAAAGCCGTTGAGCTTGCGGATTGGTTCCAGGGAAAGGCCGACCAGATGGCCTCACAATTTGATGTGAGGAATGGAAACCGCGCCGTGAGCGAAGCGAATTCTGCGTGGCAGCGGCTGGCTCTTGGGAATTCGTGTTAGCGACAAGGTTCTCCTGTCGAAACCGTAGCAAAGCTCTGTGGTTATTTTGATTCGTTGGCGTCTGGTCTGATTGGTAGTTCGAGAACGAACTCTGCCCCTTGACCAACGCCGTCACTCCTCGCGCTCAGGCTTCCTCCCATTGAAATTGCATCGTTCGAGCAACTATGCAGTCCAAAGCCGTGACCAGTTTGTTTGGTGGTGTAGCCAAATGAGAACAGCTTCGCTTGTGATTCCTTAGTGATCCCTGCGCCGTTGTCGCGAACGCTTAGTTGTGCGGTGGTGGCACCTTTTCGCTTGCTGGAAAGCCAGATCGTGGGAGACTCCTGTGGGTGCCCGGCGTGTGCTTCGAGTCCATTCTTGACGAGGTTTGACAGGATTTGCACGACCTTCTGTCGATCGACCTCAAGCGTAATGTCCTCATCAAGTTCACGCTTGATTTCGATGGCGGCCAGGTTGTGTGGTGCGACCAGGGTTATGGCGAAGTCAAACAGCTTCGAGACTGACACGACTTCAATCAGTCCAGCCGCGCGAGCGTAGGTTTGCTGTGACTCGACGATGTCGCCAATGAACTTGATGTGTTCTGCAAGCGGCGCCAAAGAGAGGGGCCTTATTTGTGTCGAGCCAGGTTTGCCCGCCTTCGTGATTTACTGCGTTTCGATAATCCCGAGTTCGGCTGTTGCCGAGTCCATTACTCTTCGGTCGCACTCGCGATAGAAGTTGGCTTCAGATTCGTCCCAAGGCAGATCGAAGTCGGTGAGCCCAAGAATCTGACTAGGTGAATCCAGTCCTGCTTGCTTTGCGAACAGTTTGTTGCAGCCAAGGTAGCGAGACTCAGTGTCTTTCCAGAAAACACTCTGGGGGATCGTGTCTACAACCTTCTGTAGCAACGCCGCAGGGCTCGAGTGTGTCGTGCAGGCCTGCCTGAGTTGCGTGGTTAGCGGGTTTGCCTGTCATGAATAGTCTCATTGCTGGGGGCTTTTTGGCCACCAAAGTGTACGATCGCTTTAACATTTGGGTTCTACCCCGCTTTCGCCGCCGCTTTCTTGTTTCCGCAAATCTGGAGTCTGAGTCATGAACGGGTGTCGGTTGAGTATGCGAGCTACTGTTCTTTTATTGTGCTTACTCTGCAGTCACGCAGCGGCCGCTCAGGCGACGAAGTCGGTTGAGGTTCCGAGGCAATTCCGGAAGACGGCCGTTTTCGCGGGCGGGTGCTTTTGGTGCATGGAACCGCCGTTCGAGAAGTTGAAAGGTGTGATCTCTGTTCAGTCTGGATACACCGGCGGGTTTGTTCCGAACCCGACTTACGAACAGGTGACTCGAGGGCAGACCGGTCATCTTGAGGCAATGCAGGTCACCTACGACAGTCGAGTTTTGAACTACGACGACATGCTGCAGGTATTTTGGCGCAACATCGATCCGACGGACAGTCGTGGCCAGTTTGCCGACAAAGGTTCGTCGTATGTCACTGCAGTCTTCTACGCGAACAAGAACGAACGTGTGATGGCAGAACGGTCGAAGCAGCAGCTGGCAGCGTCTGGTCGGTTCCGAAATCCAATCGTTACGCCGATTCGCCCAGCGACCGCGTTCTATCCGGCCGAGCTCTACCATCAGGACTACTACAAGAAGAATCCGGCCAAGTACAACAACTACAAAGTCGGTTCCGGACGTCAGCGATTCATCGATCAGGTTTGGGGGGCAGAGAAGAACTATGTGCCGCCACGTCGTAAGGCAGCAACTACTTCGACTCCAGTTTCAAGAGTTTACAAACGACCGAGCGACGCAGAGATTCGGCGACGCCTAACGCCGATGCAATACAAAGTGACTCAGGAGGACGGAACCGAGCGGGCCTATCAAAACAAGTATTGGAACAACAAACGCCCTGGGATTTACGTTGACGTAGTGACTGGCGAACCGCTTTTTAGTTCGCGAGATCAATACTCGTCTGGAACTGGCTGGCCATCTTTTATTCGGCCATTAGTTCCCAAGAACGTTGTTGAACGCAAAGACTACAAGCTTGGGTATGCGAGAACGGAAATTCGGTCGAAGTACGGAAACTGTCACCTTGGGCATGTCTTCACAGATGGACCGCAGCCAACGGGTCTTCGCTATTGCATGAATTCGGCAGCCCTGCGGTTTGTTCCGGCGGAACGGATGGCAGCAGAAGGTTACGGCGACTTCGTTGCTGCGTTCGGCAAGTAGTCTTAAACAATCTTGGATTCCTTGTCAGGAAAGCCTCGCGAAGCGCAATTAGCTTCGGAAGACATTCTGATACTGAGACGAGATTGCCATGTTCAACCGAAAACGATCCTCCCGCCGCCGTAATGTTAACTCTGGTATTGTTGCCGAGTCGCTCGAACATCGTCGTTTGCTTGCTGTGACCGTGACGGCTTCGGGAAAGACGGCAAAAATTGTTGGTGATGGTCGTGCCAACAGTGTTCAGCTCTTTGGCTTTGGTATCAGCGGCTCAGATGGGACCGAGGTCAACCTAACGGAGAGCTTTCGCAAGAACCAATTCAAAGTCAGCAATTACGTTTTCGATATGAAGGGTGGCAACGACACAGTGGAAATTGTCCGTGTCTTTGGTGCGAAGAAGGTGCAGATCAAAGGCGGCAGCGGCGACAATACGGCCAGCGTGATTGACTCCGACATCACGCAACTCAGCATCCGGAATGATGAGGGCAGGGATACGAACCGAATTGTGCGCACTCAGATTGGGCCTGATGGCCAACGGAACGGTGGTAAGCTGGATATCAGGAACGGTGACGGCGGAAGCGACACTAGAATCACATCAGGCGGGCCTGGCTCAGGTCAAAGTATGCACACCAACAAAATCACAATTCAAAACGGCGAGGGTTCGAATGCTGTGATTTTCGAAGACATCCGGTTGCGGAAGGCCACCGTCAAGATCGATCAGGGTGAAGGGCGGAACTTTGCGACGTTCACCAATGTGGATCGGGTCAAGAATATAATCGTACGGAGAAAGAGCAGTGGTGAATGCTGTATCCCCGGAGGCTTGGGGTTGAGTAATACCGACGTCGAGTTTGGAGGTGTCTCGCTCCAGACCACTGGCAGCAAGAACGAAGGCGTTTCAGATGGAAGTTTTCTACTTCTTGATAGCTCAACGAACGTCGCGACAAGAGTTCTCCATAGGACGACTTCTGTTGATCAGTCATTCACACAGATTGAAGGCAATTCGACGGTGGAGGACTCTGTAAAGATCTACAATAAGGGAGTTGGTTTTTCCTCGTTGAAGGTTCATGAGTCCGGACTTGGCGACACGCTCCTGTTTGATAACGACTTTGCGAAGGATCAGTTTACGCGTACCGCGAAGGTTGACATTCAAGACAGTCTCTTCCTCGGCACGGTCCAGGTTCAAAACGCTGGTACAGGTGCGCTGGACTTAGACATCAACAACGCAGCGTTCTCGAACGCTTTGTTAGTCAAGCACGATGATGGCGGCAGCGATGCAAGACTTGTTGATGTCGGTGTGGGTAGTACTTTCCTGTACCAGGCGCACGATGGGGCGGATGCGGTCTTTATCGAAGACAGTATCTTCAGTGGGAAAGCCACGATCACAACTGATGGGAAAGTAGCAGCATCCGATACAGATGTCGTTAGTATCGAGCGCGGTGTTCACGGTCGAGATAACGAAAACACGGAGTTCAAGGATGACTTGTCTATCTCGACGGGTGCTGGCGCTGACACCGTCGCGTTGGGGGGGGCGACGCTTCTTCCGAACAACCTGCTGAATGTCCGCGGGCGGGCGTATGTCAACGGTGGTACCGGGTTCGATGCTCTGCAACTTGGCCGTTGGGCAACGTTCGACGACGATGAAATCTTTACCGCGTTTGAGTGATCATCGGCGGTTTACAGCCCCGTTTCAGCGGCCTCGGTTTCTGGTTCAGACGCTGCGTCGGCCAGTTCTCGCATGGCCGCTGCACGCAGGGCCGTCGCGCTGGAGTGTTCCTTGTTGAGCAGCAGCAATCGGTCACAGGCCTGCTTCACGCCGAGCCAATCACTGCGTCGCTGACAGATGATTCCAAGATGCCATAGAGCGTCTTGTGTGGCCTCATTCAACCCCTCCGTTAGCTTGATCCAGCGTCGCACCCATCGCTCGGCTTCTTCCACCTCGCCGATGGTGATTAGGACAATGGAGAATGTTCGGATGTGTCCGACGTCTGTGATGGGGGCATCGTCAATGCGTGGAGCGACCTTGGCAAGCGTACGATGGTTTCTCTCAACATTGTGTTTGTGGGTGAATGCCAGGGCGGCGTTAATTGCAAAGATCGCTTTCCAAGCAAGTTGGTCCTCATTCTTGAGGAGTCCCGGTAGTTCAATCGACTTGCGGAATGCCACTTCAGCCTCTTCAAGAGCGACGATCTGCTCTTTCCGAGTGTCGGCAGTTTCAACAGAGTCAGAAAGGCGAATACCCCCGAGGAGAATGAATAGCGAAGCTTCCGGATGCACCTCAGTCAGGGCAGCAAGTTCATTGGCTCGGTCTGGTTCCCGGCTGAGCAAGAGATTTGGTACGAGGTGGATGGTTGCTTCGAACCGGTGGGCGATTCGCGGTGGGACTCGCCAGTTTCGTTTTCGCATCAACGGCAGGCATGTCCCACTAAATCGCTTCGCCAATAGGCCCATCTTAACGGCATCAATCGCGCCGATGTCTTTCTCGAGTGAAAGTGAGACGACAATTCCATGCAGCTCTCGACAGAAAGTCTTCCACCGAGAGAGCTCGGTTTCCTCCAAAGGGGTATGGTCCAGAAGGGTAAGAGCTCCTTGTAAGTCGCGCGATGCCGACTTACAGAGACTGTCTAGTAGCAGGAAGTCCACATCTTCCGGGAATTGTTGTCGGGCGATTCGGATCTCCAGAGCAGCTTCGTTCAGTCGAGCGAGTGACAGAAGAGTGAACACAAGCAGTCGCCGCGCGCGGTGATGGAAAGGGTTGATTTCAATGGCTCTTCGAAGAGCATCCACCGCATCGGGGGAGGACTCAGCTAGTACACCGTCGACATAAGACTGTTCGGAGAGCGTCAGGTCCAACTCGCGGGCGGACTGCATTAAGGTTTCACCATCACCGAGTTCAGACCGTCCATCGAAAGCCAACTCAGCTCGCCAAAGCACCAGAGATGCCCGGATGTTTTCCGCTGAGTTACATTCGCTAGCCATTTTCCAGTGCTTGGTTGCCTCATCGATGTTGCGCCTCAGCATATTTGCTTCGACAAGCTTCAACAGAATGCCAGCGCGATCATTATGTCCTCGGGAAAGGGCCTGTTCGAAGTGGATCACGGATTCGTCCATCCGTCCTCTTTGCATTGCGAGCAGCCCGGCGCTTGCAGCCGATTCGGCCAGCAGTTCTTTGGTTTGTTGTTCAGCTGACTGAGCTCTGTTGCGCTCTTCCGCTACGCGAAAGAGTTGTGTCGACATTCCGAAAAGGAATACCAGAAGCCCGATAACGCCTGCGCCAAGAGTCGCTACGATCGGACGACGTTGGAACCAATTTCTGCATCGTCCCAGTATGCCGAGTGGCCGAGCTTTAATCGGATCGCCGACCAGATAGGACGATAGATCTCCGTGCAACGCTCCAGCGGATTGGTATCGATCGATAGCTTCGTGCTGCAGGCATTTCATCGTAATTGTCTGCAGATCGCGACTCACCTGCGAATTGATGTCGCGGGGTGCTGGTGGTTGGGTCTGCAACTGTTGCTGCTTGATGATGTCGGCAGTATTTCCTTCGAAGGGCAAGCGATGGCAGATCAATCGGTAGAGAACCGCGCCAAGGCTGTAGATGTCGCTGCGCCCATCGGCTATCCATGCACGGCCGGTTGCTTGTTCCGGCGACATGAAGGCCGGCGTTCCCACCAAGTCGCCGTCGTGTGTGAGTGTTTCGGTAGCGTCGGCCAAGTGTGCTAGTCCAAAATCAACCAGCAATGGCCCATCTCCTCCGATCATGATGTTCGCCGGTTTGATGTCCCGATGAACCACGCCCCGGTTATGCGCATGCTCTAGCGCTGATGACAACTGTCGGATGATCTCGGCCGACTCCTGTAGCGAAGGCGGTTTATCGTGGGTGATCTGTTCCAGAGTCTGCCCGTCAACAAAACGTGTTGCGATATAGTCATGTCCTTGATACTCACCAGTCCCGTATACCGGGACGATATTGGGATGATCAAGGAGTGCGACGGCTTGAGCTTCACGAATCATTCGCAGACGCCAACCTGGTCGAAGTTCGTCTGTTCGGGATAGGAACTTCAGTGCCACCGCACGTCGGAGGTTGAGATCAGTGGCTCTGAAAACAGTCGCGAAGTTACCCGATCCAGCCAACGCGTCGATTTGATATCCGTCTATCTTATCGCCTGGCTTGACCAGTTCGCGGATGTGCGTCTCTCCAGTGGTGGCAGTTCCAACACGATGGCAGAGCTTCACGACATCTGTGTCGCCAGGAAAGCGTGTCTCGAGTTCCTGAATGCTGGGGAGGTCTTCGAACCTGCCTCGCACTTCGAGCTCGTGTCGCAACAGGTCATCGCGAACCAGCTTGTCCTCACGCAGCGTGGGGTAGGCA
>JBGCDN010000244.1:0-3750 GCA_045105495.1 Planctomycetaceae bacterium | reverse complement strand
TTCTTTGGAATGTTCTTTGTAATTGCATGTGTCTTCGCTGCAGCCACCGCACTCACGAAGAACCGCAGCTACCGCGTTGCTAAACGCACTTACAACAGGCAGCGGCGAGGACTATTGCGAGAACCGAAGCTCGCGATGGAGCTTGACCAGCTACAGATCATTCCAACACCCGAGGAATACCTCGCCAAACTGGAGCAACTCGAGTCGACTTAGATGTTCGACCGCTACGTTTCGTTTACACCTAAAAAAACGCACTCCCTCGGAAAACCGAGGGAGTGCTAGCCGACAGCAAGAGCGGGCCTACGCCTGCTGTCGAGCGTTTCGTTTTCTGTTCGGCCGTCTGAGAAGCATCGGCATCACCGATCACGACTCTCAAGCATAGCCAATAGATACTATCGCGAATCCGGAGCTTTGGCTACGAAATCGGTACGATTGCGTCACGCCCAACCCATTTCCGAAGAACTTCCGGGACAATAACAGTTCCATCAGCGGTCTGATTGTTTTCGAGGACAGAAATCATCGCCCGCGTCACCGCCACTGCCGTTCCGTTCAGAGTGTGCACGAACTCAGTACCCTTCTTATCTGGCTTCTTGCAGCGAATGCCAAGTCGCCTCGCCTGATAATCAGTGCAATTCGACGTAGATGTGATCTCGCCGTACTCGCCAGCCTCGCCCCGCCCAGGCATCCAGGCTTCGAGGTCGAACTTTCGGTAAGCGGGCCCACCAAGATCGCCAGTCGGAGTATCGATCACCCGGTAAGGAACGCCAATCCCCTGGAATATTTCTTCCTCAATACGTAACAGGTCCTGATGCATTGCGTCGGACTTTTCGAGATCTGGCTCTGTAAACGCAAACATCTCGACCTTCGTGAACTGGTGCACGCGATAGATTCCACGTGTCTTCGCTCCCGCTGCTCCAGCTTCTGTTCGGAAACAGTGAGAGAGGCCGGCCAATTTCAGTGGCAGATCAGCCGCCTGCATCACCTGATCCTGATACATGCCGCCGAGCGTAATCTCAGCGGTCGCAACCAAACTGAGGTCCGTGTTCTCTACCGCGTAAATCTGAGTCTCGTCACCGCGAGGGTTGAACCCGATGCCTTCAAGAACCGAGTTCCTTGCCAGGTCTGGCGTCGTGCAAAGCACAAACCCCTCGCTTCGCAACTTCTCCAACGCGTATTGGACGAGAGCCATTTCGAGCATGACCGCATCGTTGGTCAGAAAGTAGAAGCCAGAACCAGCGACCCGCGCGCCCGCTTCGAAGTTGATCAGACCAAGATGATCGGCCAGAGCGACATGATCTTTGGTTTCGAAGTCGAAGTTCGGTTTATCGCCGATCTCTTTCAGCGTGACGTAGCCCGATTCATCTTCGCTAATCGGCGCGTCTGGGTGTGTGAGATTTGGGATCTGAAGCTGCACCGTGAGGATGTCTGCTTCGACCTGCTTCAGATCGGCTTCGACCGCGGCAATCTGCTCTCGAAGTTCCCTGCCCTGAGCAATGAGGGTGGGTTTGTCGTCGGCGGATGCCTTCGGAATCTGACTAGAGACCTCCTTCTGTTTCCGCCTCAGTTCGTCACCTTTGACGATGAGCTGCCCGCGCTTCTCTCGAAGGGAAACGATTTCGCCAAGGTCCACCTTGACCCCGCGATCGTGGCAGTTCTTTTTAATCGCGTCGATGTTGTCGCAGATGTATTGAAGATCAAGCATTGTTCAGTTTCGTCAAATTACACTTTTGCAATCGGGTGACAGCCTAGGCGTCTCTTCGTCGTCGAAATCGTCAGGGGTTTCGACTACCTGGCGTTCGGCAGCCAAAAGTCTTGACGACTTCCGCTACAGCCATTGATCCCGACCCAAATCTCAGATGCCGGGTTCAGACCAATCTCAACAAGCATGCCAAGACTTCCGTCTTCGTCGGAACGAGCAGTCTAGCAAGCCGCCAACTCTTTCCACAGAAACGCACTCGCCACGATGCCTCGCTGGTAGTCCGCCAGAGTAAAATGCTCATTCGGACTGTGGAGGTTATCGGTATTCAAACCCCATCCAAGCAAGAGCGTTTCCAGATCAAGAATCTCTTTGAACGAACCAACGACCGGGATCGAACCCCCGCCACGAGTAAATACTGGCTTCCGTCCGAACGACGCCTCAATCGCATTCACCGCCGCACCCATCCACTTGCCGTTGGGATCGAACAGCAGGCCTTCACAATTGTGCGAAGACTTAAAGCTGAACTTCAGCCCCGGTCGGACCTGATCTCGTAGATAGCTTTCGATGGCCTCGACAATCTTGTCCGGAGTCTGATTAGGAACCAATCGACATGTAATCTTGGCCGTCGCTTTGGAAGGAACAATCGTCTTCGGACCTTCACCGGAGTAGCCGCCAAATATTCCATTCACATCGCAGGTCGGTCGAGCCCACCGGCGTTCCAGCGTTGAATAGCCGGCCTCACCAAACGCAGCATCAACGCCCAGCTGCTTCAGGTACGCAGCCTCGTCGAACGGAAGATCCGCCAGTCCCTTCCGCTCCTCATCGGTTTGCTCAACGACATTATCGTAGAACCCGGGAATCTGAATGCGGCCTTCGTCATCCACCAAAGACGCCACCAGCTTCGCGAGTGCATTTACCGGGTTCGCGATCGAACCACCAAACATGCCACTGTGAAGATCCTGACTCGGTCCGGTCAGTTCGACCTCAATCGCCACCAGACCACGAAGACCATGAGTCAACGCCGGAATCCCGGGAGCGTACTGACTGGTGTCGCTAATGACGGCGACATCGGCGGTCAGCATATCTTTGTTAGCCTCGAGAAACGGATTCAGGTTCGGGCTGCCGACTTCTTCTTCACCCTCAATCACAAACTTCACGTTGCAAGGCAGCTTACCCTCTCTCTTCGTCCACGCCTCAACCGACTTCACGTGCGTGTAGAGCTGGCCTTTGTCGTCAGTGGCCCCCCGAGCGGAAATCTTGCCGTCACGGACGGTTGGTTCGAACGCAGGAGTCTCCCATTCATCGTGAGGATCCGGCGGCTGAACATCGTAGTGCCCATAAACCAGCGCCGTCGGCAAATCGGGAGACTCAATCCGCTCGCCATAGACAACCGGATGCCCATCCGTCTCAATGATTTTCGTCTCAAGCCCGGCATCCGCCATCTTGTCTCGAGTAAACTCAGCCGCCGCAACCATGTGCGGCTGAAACTGCGAATCCGCGCTCACACTCTGAATGCGAAGATACTCAGAAAGCTCATCGACGTAGCGATCTGCATTGTCCGCGAGGTAGCTGGTAATCTTGTCCATCTGTTCGTCTCCTATGTTGAACCGGGAGACTAGCAAACGACGCCACACTCGTCATTGCTGCAAGCCGTTCAGCCCGGCGCAATTGTATTAGAGCGGCCACGTTGAATTCTCTGCCGCGGATCTTCACGCAGGCTTGCAGCCGGAGCCAGCAACGTTGTAACGCAAGTCGTTTCCGCCAAACTCTTGGGTAACGCTTCCAAGTACCTCGGGCAGATGTCCTCGCAATCAAACTCCCAATACAACACCCGCTTCGGTCATCAAGAGTCTCGCGCTCACAGCTTCTTCGGTCAAACCGAACATGTGAGCAACTGCCGATTTGTAGACGCCTAGTTGCTCTCCGTAGACATCTGCCAGAGCCTTCAGCTTCTTCTGGTTCTTTGCCCGGTCCGTTTTGAAGTCGATGATGTCGGCGGCAACTGCAGTTGTTCCGTCCATAAGCAGAATAAGGCGGTCGATGGTTCCGGA
>JBGCDN010000243.1:0-13375 GCA_045105495.1 Planctomycetaceae bacterium | reverse complement strand
TTGAACTTCCTTCGAAACCTGCGGTGCCCGAGGTGCGCGGCGACGACGGAATTGTTCAAACGGATCGGCTCCACCAAACGGATCTCTTCCCATTCGAGGGATCATCATTTGCTGCATGCCCATGATGTCGTCCATGTTCATGTTGAAGAAGTCATCCATGGGCATGGCCATCCGGCCTACGCGGCCAGAGTATTGCTGTAACAACTTGTGGGCCTCAGGATGCTTCGTCTTCAATTCCTCAGCACTCTTTGCTGACCACGTTTTTGGCTTCTTTCCTTCGTCAGTCACGGTAACGACGACCTGCCCATTGGGATCTTTCTTGATCTCAACTGTCCTGCCAGGTTCAGTTACTTTCGTACTGACAACGCCGTTAATTATCGAGGTCTGAGAACTGCGCGTGTTTCCGTTCCCGCCGAGTTGAAATTGCATGCCGCCACCAGGCATCTGCTGAATTCCCGGACGTCGCTGACGGCGTTGTTGCACCTGAGCAGCCTCTTCGACCGCTTCTCTTGCCTGACGTGCAATCGTGTCCTCGCCCTTCGCAATCTTCTGAAGTGCACTCTTGGCTGCAGCGGCATCCTCACCACTCAGTTCGTTCATCATGCGGCTAAGAATGCGAACCGCTGAGTAGCCGGTTTCTTTTGTCTTATCCAAGGCCGTGGCGGTCAGAGCTGGAACCGCTTTTCGGCCCATCTTGACCAGCGACTCACGTGCCTGGCGCCGGGTATCAAAGCTATCGTTACCCAAGTCCTGAATAAGCTGACCGGTGCGATCAAGCCCACGTTCCTGAGCGATCAGTGATTGCGGAACCGCCACAGCGACGGCAAGCAGGAGGCCTGTACCGACAGTCAGGCCAATCATTCGACGAGACAGGTTCATATTGCACCTTTGAGTTTGAGAATTTCTTTGGAACCTTGATGAAGAACAGACAGCTCGATCGCTCCCACAACACTCGGAGTGATGCTGCCTGTCGGAGCCGGTCTAAGCAAAACGCATCGACATAACGTTCTCCAACGAACCACCTCCATTGTACGAAGACTGTTGCCGGATCGATGGCTGTTCGAGAGCCAATTTGCCTTGTTTTTGCAGGCGAGACGCCATCTGTCAGCCAAAAGACCGAACCAGATGCCATGAATTGGCAGCGATTGCCGGTGAACTGGACACCTCGTCAAACCCGTCAAAATCGGAACTGCCAGCGGGAACACTGAGGTGGACTTGTATGAACAAGTTGCGACTCGACAACACCGAGCTAGGTTTTCGCACCAACTGCGTGGTGGCGCAAGGTTCGTGCACACAATCAGTCCCCTTAAGGCAGGCAGCCTGACCATGACAACCGAATTCAGTAACCGACTAGTGACTCGCAGCGATTTCGACGGACTCGTTTGCGCGATGTTGCTTCGAGAGATGAATATTTTGGACGACATTTTGTTCGTTCATCCCAAAGACGTGCAGGATGGAAAAGTTGATATCACCGACCGTGATGTCCTGACGAACCTGCCATACGATTCTCGATGCCACCTGTGCTTTGATCACCACGACAGCGAAGGGCTTCGCGCTGGTGAAAACGTCCGTACGAATCACGTTCTTGATGCGTCCGCAGATTCCGCAGCTCGCGTGGTCTACAACTACTTCGGCGGAGCGAAACGCTTCCCTAACGTTAGTGCAGAGATCATGGCCGCTGTGGATCAGGCTGACGCTGCCCGGTTCGATCGCATGGACATCCTCGCGCCACAGCGATGGGCACTGCTGAACTTCATCATGGATCCACGCACGGGCTTGGGTCGGTTCAAGAAGTTCCGAATTTCCAACTACCAGCTGATGATGGACCTGATTGACCACTGTCGGACACTCACCATCGACGAGATTCTGATGCTGCCAGACGTCCAGGAACGTGTCGAAGTTTATAACGCTCAGCGCGAACTGTTTTGCGAACAGATTGGACGCTGTTCTGGCGTGTTTGAGAACGTTGTCGTTCTTGACCTTCGAGATCAGGAAACCATCTTTGCTGGCAACCGATTCGTCATCTACGCACTCTACCCTGAGTGCAATGTTTCGATCCATGTGATGCGAGGTCGTTACAACGAAACGACGATCTTCGCGATGGGCAAGTCGATTCTAAATCGTACCAACCCCGTCAACATCGGCGAGCTCGCACTGAGCTACGGCGGTGGCGGCCATGCAGCGGCCGGAACCTGCCAGGTTCCCACCGAACAGGCAGACGATCTGCTACCACACGTGGTGAAGGCACTCAATCAAACTGCCGCAGTACCCGAAGTTGCATCGGTGTAGGCAATTTTCAGACGCGAACGAGAAAGTGGCTCAGCCTACGTTCCAGTCAATCTCCTTAGCCTGTCATGAACTGCAGGACAGCATCGAACACCCCGCGCGGTCTCTGGCCCATTCGGGACGTTTTTCCGAATGCTGCTCGTTGTTTGGTTGTTCGTCATAGGGGTGGCGAAGAACCTCCAGTAGCTCCTGAATCATTGAGTGGTCGCCGGCTTCAGATTTGTCGATCGCCAATTGGGCCATGTAATTTCGAAGCACGTACTTCGGGTTCACTCGATTCATTTTGTCTCGCCGAGCAGCTTCGTCTGCGCCATCCTGGCGAGCTCGCTGTGTGTAGTCTTGAAGCCATTTTACTAGGCGGTCTCGATTGGTTCCGCTTAGTTCATCCGGCTTGTAGTAAGCATTCAGTAGCGGTGCGATGAGGGTCTCTTCGTCGGCATCTTCAGCCAATGGCACGTCGGCCAGCCCGCGATAGAACAGAGTCATATCTGTTTCTGTTAGCTGGAGAACTTCCAGTAGCTCGGACTTAATCGCGTCGTCGGCTTCGCCTTTCAGTTCGTTCAGGCCAAGCTTCGACGCCATCATTTCTGATGCCCTTGCTTCGTAATGCTCGACAAACTTCTCGAGCGCAGCTTCCAGTGGCTCGGTTTCCTTTGTCAGCTGGACAATCGCGTTAGCCAGTTGGAACGTGTTCCAGTGTGCGACGGCAGGCTGATTCCCGAACCGATAGCGGCGCCCCGATGCATCGGTTGTGTTTGGCGTCCAGCCCGGGTCGTAGTCTTCGAGCCAACCGTATGGACCGTAGTCGATGGTCAGCCCGAGTATCGACATGTTGTCCGTATTCATCACGCCATGAACAAAGCCGACACGCATCCAGTGGACCACCATCTCAGCCGTCCGGCGGCAAACTTCCTCAAACCAGGTCGCGATAAGATCGTTCGAGATCGGCGCGTCTGGTGTTGTGAGCAGTTCTGGAAAATCATTCCGAATGGTGAACTCAACAAGCTTCCTCAGCGTATCCGAATCCTGCCGCGCGGCGAATAGTTGGAAGTTGCCGAACCGCGTAAACGACGGCGCAACACGACACACAACCGCGCCTGGTTCATCCTTTGGGTTGCCGTCGTAGAACATATCGCGGCGAACGTCTTCGCCCGTCAACACAAGGCTCAGCGCGCGAGTTGTTGGTACGCCGAGGTGATACATAGCTTCGCTGCAGAGAAACTCGCGAATACTGGATCGGAGAACCGCCAAGCCGTCAGCCGTTCGAGAATACGGCGTCGGCCCTGCCCCTTTTAGCTGCAACGTCCAGTGCTCGTCCTGATCGTTCAGAACCTCGCCAAGGTTGATGGCTCGCCCGTCACCAAGTTGTCCGGCCCAATTGCCAAACTGATGTCCGCCATAGCACATTGCGAACGGGTCCATTCCGTCCAGCAACGCGTTCCCACCGAAGACATCAGCGAACTGCTGCGTTTCAAATTCCGCGACGTCCAAGCCAAGAAACTCAGCGACTTCCTTTGACCAACCGATTAGCTCTGGCTTCGCGACATGGGTTGGTTTGACTCGCGAGTAACACGATTCGAACACTTGTCGCCGAGCGTTCACGTCGTGAATATCTGCTGGCAGATCGCGGACGAAGCGATTATCGAAAGTCAGTTGGTCGAGTGATTTGGCCATGGTTACTCAGTCGTAGAAAGGTGTGGCGTTATTGTACTCGATGACATCGTTGTGGCTCGTCACTGAGACAGGAGGGGCCTCGCCGGACTTCGTCCTGCGGTTTACGATCCGGAAATCTGATTCCGCATTCCCGAGAATTCGTATGAAAACACTAACCAAAGAACTCTGGATGGAAATCCCCGAACGTCGGGCGATCGTCTCGCTTCATGAGGAAGTCGATCGATTGGTTCGAGAAAGCGGCGTGCAGGATGGAATGGTTCTTGTAAACGCAATGCACATCACGGCCAGCGTTTTCATAAACGACAACGAATCTGGCCTGCACCGCGACTACGATTTATGGCTGGAAGAACTTGCTCCATTCGATCCGTCTCCAGAGCGGTATCACCACAATAGGACAGGTGAGGACAACGCCGATGCCCATCACAAGCGCCAAATCATGGGACGCGAAGTCGTGGTGGCGATTACGGATGGCCGATTGCATCTTGGCCCATGGGAACACATCTTCTACTACGAATTCGACGGCGGCCGAAGGAAGCGTGTGCTGGTGAAGATCCTCGGCGAATGAAGTGCGACTACCGTGGGGAGCCAGAGCGGATTGGGCCTGCGAGCTATTCAGGTTTTGGAAATGTGATGAACTGGGGCGGCACGTTGTCCGTCAGCCATACCTGGTTCGGCGTTACGAAGAACTCGTGCCCAGCGGCTGCCATGCCTTTCGCGTCAATCGTCAGTACGACTGGTTGACCTCGTCGCTTGCCAACGGACGACGCAAGTTCAGCATCGCAATGAAGATGAACATGATGACGTGATTGCTTCTTCAATCCCTGACGCCGGATTGAATCAACGAACTTGGTGGGCGTGCCGTGGAGCAAGACATCTGGCGGCGGTACGGCTTCGTATTCCAGTTCGATCGTTAGTGAATGGCCCTGCGTCGCTCGAATACGGGTCTTATTCTCGTTGAATTGGAACCGCTGCTTGTCGTTATCGCGGACGACTTCTTCCAACTGCTCCCGGTTGCATCTGCGGCCGGCTCGGTTCATCGCTTTCAGCAACTTGTCGGTTTCGACCCAGCCTGCTTTGTCCAGCTCCAGTCCGATGAGTTCGGGCTGATGCCGCAGGACAAGGCTAAGGTACTTGCTGATGACTTTCTTATGCTTTTCAAACATCTTGTTCTCATTCAACTATTCAGTGAGCAGCTCTCTACTATTGGCAATCCGAATGCCTGCTGCTTCTAACTCTTCAAGCGTCCGATCGACGTCGCCCGCGTTCAAATTCACGCCGCGACATCCGTCTTCAACCAACGTGACATCGAAGTTGAGACTCTTTGCGTCCAATGCGGTGAAGCGAACACAGTAGTCCGTCGCTAGACCGAGCACGATTGTGTGGGTGACTCCCGACTGCTTCAGAAAATCACCAAGCCCGGTGGCTTTTCGGCGGCCGTTGTCGAAAAAGCCGCTGTAGCTATCGACGGATGGATCGGTTCCTTTTGGGAAGACACGAATGTGGTCGGTCATGTTCAGGTTGGCGGCGAACTCGGCACCACTGGTCCCTTGAATGCAGTGGTCTGGCCAGAGAATTTGCTCCAGACCGCTTAGCTCGATCAGCTGTCCGACTTCGTGTCCAGCATGCTGGCTCGCAAACGAACCATGGCTCGCCGGGTGCCAGTCCTGAGTCGCCACAACAAGATCGAAAGCCTCGATTAGACGATTCGCAACGGCGATGACCTGATCACCATCCGGAACCGCCAAAGCGCCGCCCGGGAGGAAGTCGTTTTGAATGTCAACAAGTATCAACGCCTTGGTCATGGCAAGGGCTCCGATTTCTTTTCAAACCAACGCAGGATTTCTAAAGACAAAGCCTCAACGGAACAGCACACGGACACCCCCGGGCAAGCGAGCTGGATTCGAACTCGAAGTTCGTCTTCCCGTGGGTGTCCTTGTTCTACACCAGCGACGAATGGCCAACCTGCTCCGAGTGTCTGGCCCAGTTCCAGCATTGTCATTGGAGCGAGTGAACAACCTGAGAACCAGAACGCTCGAAGCGTCGCGAGTTTAAGATACTTTCGTTCCCACTCGAGTTGCTCCCCGAGAGACTCAATGTCCGTCGGCCATTCATCGCGATGCGGATTGAGAATCGTTCCATCAAACGAAGACAGTCGCTCAATGGCTTCTTCTCGCCAACCCGAAATTCCTCCTGCAAGAAACACCGAATCTGAAGTGGGTTCCACATCATTCGGTGCCTGAAGAAGCTTCGCTATTGCCATGGGATTGCACTCGCTTCAGATCTCAAAGTTGAAGCCGTCCTTCACCAGTTTGTTGTACTTCCGCTTATCAAAGCGATACAGCCGAGCTGCCCGATGCGCGACGTCGGTCTCGATTTCGTCCAGTTCTTCAAGAACATCCATACTAAGGATCTTCTTGCGAAAGTTTCGCTTGTCGAGAGGACGCTCGAGAATAACTTCGTACAGATGTTGCAGTGATCGCAGAGGGAACTTCGGAGGGAGGAGTTCGAATCCGATTGGCTGATAGCGGACTTTGTTACGCAGTCGTTCGTGTGCAACTTTCAGAATCTTTTGATGATCGAAAGCCAGCGGGGGAACGTCATCGATTGCGAACCATCCGGCGTTGCGCGCGTCAGTAGCAGCCTGAACACGATGATCAGACAACCGAACCAGTGCATAATGAGCAACGCTCACAACATGTTCACGCGGATCACGATCAGGGGCTCCGAACGTGTAGAGTTGTTCGAGGAAAACGCGGCTTAAACCCGTCTCCTCCTGCAACTCACGTCGCGCAGCGTCGTCGATGGCTTCACCGACATCGACAAAGCCTCCCGGAAAAGCCCACTTCCCGGCAAACGGTTCCAGGTCCCGCTGAATCAACAGCAGCTTTAGGTCATCGTCATCCAACCCAAAAACAACACAGTCCACAGTCAGGGCTGGTCGAGCATACTTGTAAGTGAAAGACATGTTAGTGTTCCTCCGACACTTATTATCGTGTCTTAATTACACTAAGGCAAGTCCTGATTTGGGAATCGGCCGAAAATGATGACGTCTAAACTGATCGCGAACGGTCGTACCGCGGATAGTGCTGGATGCATTTGCGTTGCGAGCACGGCTTCGCTTTCACAGCGGCGCATGCGACCGTACGATCGGGAGCAAGGAACCGAAAAAATGAACACACGCACCATCATTCTTGGAACAGGTAACGCAAAGAAGGCTGGAGAAGTCGCCGATTTGCTGTCGCCGCACGGTTGGACAGTCAAGACGTTAGCGGACTTCGATACGCGTCCAACAATCGTGGAAGACGCCGATTCGTTTGCGGGCAATGCAGCCATCAAAGCGATCGAAACCGCCAAGCACTACAACGCGTTTGGGATGGGTGAAGACAGCGGCCTGGTCGTAGACGCCCTCGATGGCGCGCCGGGAATCTATTCGGCTCGCTACAGCGGAGAGAACGCAACGGACGAATCGAACAACGCAAAGCTTATCGAAGCGTTGGGTGATGTCCCGATCGAATCGCGCGGCGCGGGGTACGTTTGCAGCGTCGCTGTTTCAGATCCGGACGGCAATATCGTGCTCGCCGTTGAAGGAACCTGTCGCGGGCGGATTGGATTCGAACCAAAGGGTGCCAACGGCTTTGGCTACGATCCCTACTTCGTTCTTCGCGAATACCATCGGACGTTTGGCGAACTTGGCAGCGTTGTGAAACGGAAGCTCAGCCATCGCGCGAGAGCGTTTGCCAAACTGATCCCGCAACTGCAGCGTTATGGTGCGGCGTTCACCGGTGAGTCCGCCTGAGACACGCGTCTGGCTGATTTCCTGTGAAATCTATTGATGAACCGGTCTGAATTCCGTTTCACAGGTCGGGTTTCCTGCGAAACAGCACCTGTCTGATGGTCAGATTACTGATAATATCAATGGCTTGGCACATTGGGACCTGACGTCTGTTCCGATCGCGATGTCCACGCAGGCTCTCCTACTGGCATCTGTTCGCATCCCTAGCGGAATTCATCATGGCGACTGATCAGTTTTCGTTACCCGAAAATGTCCACCGACGACTGCGTTCACTCGGCACACAAATTCGTGCCTTGTCCAGCATTCGAGGCTTTGGCATTGGGCTCACAATCTGCGCCGGTGTTGTAGCTTGCTGTGTGTTGCTGGATTGGATGATTGAACTCCCGCAGTGGCTGCGATTCGGATTACTGGGCGCATTCTGTCTGACTGCGATCGCATGCGTGGTTCGATTTCTGATCGTCCCGCTGGTTCAACGGTTCGACGCGACCGAGCTGGCGACGCTGTTGGAATCGGGTAATCCAGAACTCAAGGAAAGCGTTAGCAGTGCCATCGAACTGAACGACGATTCCATTCCCGATCAACATCGCGGTTCGCAGTACATGCGCGAACAACTGAATCGTCGAACAGCGCGTGCAGCGGCCGATGCCACTCCGTCGAATTCTGTATCGCCAAAGTCATCCATGATGAGCATGGGTATGGGAGTTCTGGCGGTCTTTCTGTTGGCGATTCCTTTCCTGGTTTGGCCTTCGTCGTCTCGACTCATGGCGGCTCGGTTTTTCCAGCCTTGGAAGAACCTCGATCGACCAACCAACTTGTACTTCGAAGTGCTGCAAGGCAACCGCGTGATCGCTCACGGATCGGACGCGAAGATCGTTGCGATTCCGCGATGGCGAGAACAGGAAGAACCTCGCCCCGAATCGGTTCTTGTAAATTGGTCGTACACCACTGATGGTCACACCGGTTCGAAACGCATGCAGTGGGATGCGGGCGAGTCTGCGTACGTCGCCGAGATTCGGCATGTTGTGTCCGACTTCGATTACAACATCACCTCCGATTCCGCGAGGTCAAAGCAGTACCACATTCAGGCGGTCACGGCGCCGACTGTGGAGACGTTGTTGCTTGACGTCGAGCCTCCGCCGTACAGCGGTTTGCCCGCCGAACATCACGACGGAATTATTGGCGAAGTACGAGCGTTCGAACGCAGCAACCTACGGTTCTCAATGACGTTCAATAAACCGGTTCGCGATGCCAACTTCTTGTGGCGAGCGGACACGTCGCCCGCAGATGTTCCACCACAAACACTTCCGCTGACGCTGGCAGAAGATTCTTTGTCTGCCACATTTGAGTTTCCCGCCGTTGAAAGCGGACGTTTCCGAATCAGTCTTCGTGATGAAGTAGAACTCACCAACGAAGAAGACACCGAACGGGAACTCTTTGTCATTATCGATCGTCCGCCGCTTATTCAATTCGTGGGGGGCATGAAATCGCAGATGGCTCGACCGGACGCCGTGTTCGAAGTTGGAGTGACGGCCAGCGACGACATCGGAATCGGCGAGGTCTCGCTGCACTACTTCATCGAAGATACTGAGGTCGGCTCCATCCCCTTCGAAACACTGGAACGCGGTGCGAGACGGTCGGACCATGTGTTTCAGTTGAAGCTGGCAGAACTGGATATTCCAGAAGGCGTCGCGTTTTCGTTCAAGGCAAGAGTCGCCGACGAACGTCCGATTCCATCTCCGAACGTTTCGTGGACGGAAGATCGTAGTTTGGTTCTATCAGCAGACGCCGACTCCATCGACAAGCAAGAACTCACGCGACAGCAGGAAGAATTACGAGACAGAATTCGAGAGATCCGCGAGCAAGTCACAAACGATCGCAACGAAGTTCGAAAACAAAAAGGTGCTACCCGAGAGGCTCAGAGGAAGGGCGAAGATTTCAAAGACGATAAGAAACTGTCTGAAATGGCCTCCGAAGAATTCAAGCTTTCCGAGAAGCTGGAAGAGATCAGCCAGGAACTCGACAAGCACCCCTTGTTCAAAGAACTAGTCGATCGCGCGCAGGATGTGTCTCGAAAAGACATGCCCAAAGCCAGCGAAGAACTCGGCAACGCAGCCCGAAAAGCGAACCTGACTAGCAAAGAACAAGCGTTGAATGAGGCGGAGAAGTCTCTGAATAACGCCGAATGGAAGCTGCGGAATATTGAGGAACGCTTTACAGATTTGGCTGACTTGGAACAGGACATCGCCGACCTTGATCAGTTGGCGAAGGATACTGAAAAGCTGGCTGAAAATGTCGAACAGCTTGAACAGCAAAAGCAGCAAGCAGCCGCACAACAGGACGAACAGGCCAAAGAAAAGGCTCTACAGGACATCGTCGATAAGCAGAACGAACTGTTGGACAAACAGCAGGACATCGAACAGGAGCTCAACGAACTCAACGACAAACGACCCGAGCTAGCCGAAGCGGCTCGTAAGGCTCAGATGGAGAAGTTGAAGCAGATCGCTGAGCAAGCTCGCGATTTGGCGAACCGCGAAGGTCACCTGGCCAATTCATTCCAAAACGAGGCCAACGAGAACCGTGGCCAAACCCGTAGCACACTCCGCAAAGCACGCGAGGCGCAGCGAGCGGCCGAACAGCTCCAGAGGCAAATGGAACAGAAGGGTCTCAAGGACACAGTCGATCCGGCCCCGCTGAAGAAGGCTGTCGAAGAACTACAACGGGGCAATCTTGATTCGCCGCAGAAGGCAATGAGCGAGGCGGCAAGACAGCTTGGCGAGAAGTCTGATCAACTCGAAAACGCGGACAAAGATGGTCAACCGAATGGTGGCGATCAAAGTCCGACCGAGAACAAAGAAGAGAGCAAGTCGAGTACTGAAAACGGCCAGTCCGGTTCTCAATCAAACGGTCAGCCCGAATCCGGAAAGAACGCGGAGCAACAAGCTGGCAACAAAGATGCTGCAGAGCAGAGTGGGCAGAACGAATCGAAGGCCGCCGATCAGCAAGCGCGTCAGAAGTTGTCTCCTGAAGAGCGACGCAAGCTGGTGGACGCAGCCAAGGACGCTCGCAAGAAAGCAGAAGAAGTCGCTAACGAATTGCGACAAATGCAGGAGCAGCAGCAAGCAGCCGCAGAGAAAAAGCGGGAAGCAGGCAAGCCCCAAGACGGCGATGATCGAAAGGGCGATAACTCAGAGCAAGGGGAGCAAACACAAGAACCCGCCAACGGTAAGACGGATCCGCAAGAGGGCCAGTCGCGACCAACTGAGCTGGCAAAGAAACAGCGGGAGTTGGCTCAGGCAGCAGAAGCGATGGCTCGAATAATGGAAGCCGAAAAAGGCAACCGAGACTCCGGCACTCAACAGGCGAAGCAAGCTGCTCAGGCTGCGAAACGGTCCGCAGACATGGCGGAAGCCGGTCTCTTCAAAGACGCAGCGAAGTCAGCAGATCAAGCGGCTGAACGACAGCAAAACACCAGTCAGGAAGCCAGCAAGGGAGGCGACGCTCAAGCCAAAGATTTATCAGACAAATCAAAGCAGCTTGCCCAGGCTCAGAAGGAACATGCGGAAGAATTGGAGAAGGCCAGTGAAGCACCCGACTCTGGCCGTGAAGGCCGACGCGAGGGTCAAAAACAGGCGGCTCAGGAGATGCAGGATCTGGCTCAGCAACTTCAGGAAGCAGCAGAACAACTGAACTCTCAACCGATCGACATGCCACAGCAAGGCAACCGAGCCCAAGAAGCGCAGCAGTCGGCTCAGCAGGCGCAGCAACAAGCGCAGCAGGCTTCGGAAAACGCGGCTCAGAATAGTCCTGAGAAAGCATCAAAGGCGGCTCGTAAAGCGGCTCAGGAATTACAGAAAGCAGCCAGCAAAGCTCAGCAGGCTTCCAACGGGAAGACAAAGCAGACTCCGGTTCCCGAAGATGTTGGAGAACAATTTGCGAAGGCGATGAAAAGCGTTGAGGAAGCCGGCAAAGAATTGGCTCAGCAACCGGGCACTCAGGAAACCGGCGATCAGCAAGGCAAGAAACCGGGCGATCAACAAGAGGGCGAAAAGGGCAAGGGCAAAGGCGAAGAAGGTCAGGAGGGCGAAGGTAAGGGGCAGCAAGGGAAAGGCCAGCAAGGCGAGGGTAAGAAGCCGGGCCAGCAACCTGGTCAAAGCGGACAAAAGCAATCTGGCCAGCAACAACAAGGACAGGGCCAACCGTCGCAAAAACTTCGTGATGCTGCCAAGCAAATGTCGGACGCCGCCAAGAACGCCCTGCCCAAGAGTGGTCAGGGACAGACCGGCGATCAGGGCCAAAGCCGCGTTGGCGAAAACACTGAACCCGGCGGCGCGCCGAAGGGTGAGTCAGATCGTCTGAAAGCATTACTCGGCGACAGGCGAGAAGGCCGTGACTGGGGCAAGCTGCCTGGTCATCTTCAAACCGAAATCCTTCAGGGTGCCCAGAAGAATCCGAATGGCGACTACGCCAAGTTGATTCGGATGTACTTCAAGGAAATCGCCAAAGCGACAGAGGGCTCAAAGAAATCGCCCCCTGCAAACGAACCTGCCGGGAAAGGCAACGACAAGTGATCTGCTCTCACCGAGTTTCCCGCAGCACGATCGTCGCGATCATTGCTTCAGTGTTTTATTTAGGATCCGGAAGTGCTTATGCGTTTCAGGATCGGGTAGATGTCGCTCAACAAAAGCGAATCGACGAAGCCATCGTTCGAGCGCTCCGATTTCTATCGGAAGAACAAACGCTCGAAGGATCCTGGCGAGCTGGCAAGTTTGGCGATTCAACCGCAACGACATCGCTGGCCGTGATGTCGTACATGGCGGCTGGTCACACTCCGGGTGAAGGCCCGTACGGAACACAAATTAACCGCGGAATCCGGTGGGTGTTGGCTCAACAGCAACCGAATGGCATGTTGGTTGGCAAAGGCCGAAGCCACGGTCCAATGTATAGCCACGGCATCAGTTCGTTGATGCTGGCGGAAGTGTATGGGATGGTCGATTCTGGTTTGGCGAAGCAAGTCAAATCGGGACTCGAGCGAGCCATCAAGCTAATTCTGGCGGCTCAGAACCATCGCAAAGAACCAACGCATCGTGGCGGATGGCGATACTACCCAACCAGCACTGACAGCGACCTAAGCGTCAGCGCGTGGCAGCTATTGGCGCTACGTGCGGCGAAGGATGCTGGCTGCGATGTTCCAGCCGAAAACATTGACGACGCGATTCTTTACATCCGCCGTTTACGAACTCGAGGCAATGCTGGTTTCGGATACCAAACCGGTCACGGCTCTTCCGCCACCCGCGCAGGCACAGGGATTCTGGCGCTGGAGGTTTGTGGCGATCACCATTCAAAAGAAGTGCTGGGTGCCGCGGATACTTTGATTCGTCGCCCGCTGAACAGTCGAGACGCCTACTTCTACTACGGTGCGTACTATTGCACCGTCGGTATGTTCAAAGTGGGTGGAGAGTACTGGGAACGCATTCGACCAATCCTCTACGAGACGATCCTTGCTGAACAAGGTGCGGATGGTAGCTGGCTGGCCAAAACCGGTTCCGAACGAAAAGCGGGCCACACCTACGCCACTTGCATGTCGGTACTGGCCCTCGCAGTCGAATACCGCTTCCTCCCCAT
>JBGCDN010000242.1:0-2848 GCA_045105495.1 Planctomycetaceae bacterium | reverse complement strand
AGCGTGTGGTCCACGCGTTCGTTGGCCATGCGTGCTGCGGCCAGTCGCTTCAGTTCGCGATAGACCAGCGGGAGCAATTGGTCGGCGCTTACATGTCCGGATTCAATGGCTGCGAGAAGCTGAGTGACTTCGCCGGGAGCGACCGGGGAATCGGGTGCCGGGTCTGTCACTGGATGAGCTTCCGAATCCGCAACCACTCGGTTGCTCGGTCAGGCCATGTGGAAATGACAGAGTTCTCGCGAGGACGGACGCCGTAGCCGTGTCCGCCGTTTTGGTAGATGTGCAGTTCGGCGGGTACTTTGTTTTGCTTCAAACCGATGTAGAGCATGGCTGCACCGACTGCGGTTGAACCATCGTCGTGTGTGTGGACGATGAAGGCCGGGCCGCAGTCTTTGGTGATCTTGATTGGTTCGATCAACTTGTTGGTCTCTGTGTTAAGACATCGCCAGGGGTAGACCAGCATTGAGAAGTCTGGTTTGGCTGACAGTTTGTCGATGTCGTCTTTCGGTTCGTACATCACAGTGTCCGTCGTATGAGCAATCGCGCCGACCTGGCCACCGGCGGAGAATGCCAACAGGCCAATGCGGTCTTTCTTGAGCTTCCACTCGTCGGCTCGCGAGCGGATTAGTCGCAAGGCTCGCTGAGTGTCCTGAACCGGGCGTCGCCACAGCGGTTCTTTCTTCTTCACCGCGACTTCTTTGGTTCGATACCGAAGTACGAAAACTGTAACGCCGTGATTGTTGAGAAACTTGGCCGCTTCCGAGCCTTCCAGGTTCGGGACGACGTATGTGAAGCCGCCGCCGGGTAGAACCAAAACGGCTGTCCCGTTTGGCTTCTTCGCCGGAAAGATGTCCATCGTTGGTCGTCGCACATCGACCACGCGCTGCACGGCATTAGCGGCGTCACTGCGAGCCGGAAGCAGCTTGCCTTTTGAGTCGGAAGTCTCACCCGGTGCCATGCCTGGCCAGATCGGAATGTTGTCCTGACCAGCAGCGGTTGATGTCAGCAAGGCAAGGCTCAGCGCGAACGCGATTCGCATGGCGGTCTCCTGTTCAAGTTCAGCACTCAGTCTAGCGGTGCGTGAGGTGACTCGCATCCTCGCGATTCAGGAAGCGTGTTGGCAGGCCGGGGATGAATCACTTCAGTTGCTTTACTTCGGCTTTGTGCTGAAAGTGGGTGGCTTCCCATCTATGCTGTTTGAATCCGATCGACACAAAGGACTCAGCATGAACCGCTTGTTGTCTCTCGCCGCCATGGCGACTGTTTTCGTTTCTCTGGTCTTCCCAGCCAGTGCTTCGTCTCAAGGGACACGCTTGTTGCGTGATCCGGACGTGAGTGAGAACCACATTGTGTTTGTGCATGCGAACGACCTTTGGCTGGTTGGTCGAGATGGCGGTAACGCGTTTCGGTTGACCAGTGGCGAAGGTGGCGAGAGCGATCCTGTGTTCTCGCCCGATGGGAAGTGGGTGGCGTTTACCGGGCAGTACGGTGGAAACCAGGATGTCTATGTGGTTCCGACTGATGGTGGAGAACCGAGGCGACTAACGTTTCATCCGGGAGCAGACGTTGTTCAAAGCTGGACGGCAGACGGCGAAGTGATGTTTCAGTCGGGTCGAGCCGGACAGCCCACGAAGTTGTGGCAGTTCTATACGGTTTCGGTGGAAGGCGGGTTGCCGACAGCGTTGAAGGTTCCGCAGGCTTACCACGGCGAGATGAATACTGATGGCAGTTGGCTTGCCTACCAGGAAATTGGCTTGTGGGATCCGGAATGGCGTAACTATCGAGGTGGGCAGGCTCAGCCGATTTCCATTGTGTCTACGAATAATTGGAAGCGGGTGACTCCGCCGTGGGAAGGCGAACGACAGTTGGCTCCCGTCTGGCTGGACGGCGTTGTCTACTACTTGTCAGAGCGAGACTACGCGGCAAACGTTTGGTCATACGATCCAAAGACGAAGACAGAAAAACAGCAGACCAAACACGCCGACTTCGACTGCAAGAGCATCGGCGCAGGAGCAGGCGTTGTCGTCTACGAGCAGGCAGGTTATCTGCACGAGCTGGATCCGAAGACGGGCGAGTCGAAGCAATTGGTGATCAATATTGCTCGCGACCTGAACTTTGCGAGATCTCGGTGGGAAGAGATTCCTGCCCGCAGTCTTCGAGACGCGCGGCTATCTCCGACCGGGAAACGAGCAATCTTCGAAGCTCGCGGCGATCTCTTCACCGCGCCGCTGGATAAGGGTGGTTGGAGAAATATCACGCAGTCTTCAGGTGTAGCTGATCGTCATCCGGTGTGGTCGGCTGATTGTCAACAGATAGCGTGGTTCAACGATGATGGTGACGAGTACGGCCTTGTGATCGCGGATCAGCACGGGAAGAACCGGAAGCGGATCGAGATTCCAGATCCGACCTTCTTCTACGTGCCAACGTGGTCGCCAGACGGAAAGCACCTTGCGTTTACAGACACTGATTATCGTGTGCTGCTTGTTGAGATTGAGTCCGGAAAGCTGACGCATGTTGATACTGACCGGTTCGCTCATCCGGAACGTTCGATGAACCCGGTGTGGTCGCCCGATTCGCGATGGCTGGCGTATTCGAAACGGCTGGACAACCAACTGCGTGTTGTGACGGTCTACGACACGAAGGAAGGTAAGAAGACCAATCTGACTGATGGAATGGCTGATTGCATTAGCCCGGTTTGGGATGCATCGGGCAAATACCTGTTCTTCCTGGGCTCGACAGACTACGGCTTGAACACCGGGTGGCTGGACATGACGTCTTACGATCGTCCGATCACCAGAACGCTGTACGCGGCGATTCTGGACAAGGACACGCCGTCACCTTTCTTGCC
>JBGCDN010000241.1:0-3119 GCA_045105495.1 Planctomycetaceae bacterium | reverse complement strand
AGGCCGCACAGGCATACGACAAATTGTTGTCGGTAGAAGGTGGTACCGAATCAGCGGCCGGTCAGGGGGTCATGCTGCCGGGTGAGATCGCGACGATTATGTCAGATATGGATCGCACAGACGCAGCGCACTTAACAGCGTGGCGAAGCCTGAATTTCGCCGTTTGCGTCGCCGATGATCCAATCAGCAACAAACAAGTGTTGCGACTTCGTGCCGCAGTGAAGAATGCCGAGCAACTGCCTTCGATCGGTGAATTTGGCTGGGTACGGGGAAATGAAATCCTTGAAATTACGGCCAGAACTGGATTGGCCAGAGCACTCGTCAGGCAGGGTAAGCTAAAGGAAGCTGCGGCTGAGTTTCAGCAGGGACGGAGGGTCGAACCTGCGGAGCTTTTCTTTGAAAGCACTGAGGGACTGCTTTGGAACCGTGGTGAATCCTTCGATTTCATCCGACTTAAAATAGATGCCGCACTCGCTGAGATGGTTGCGAATGACTCAAAGATCGACTTGCGACTACAAATTGCGATCGCAACGTCAGCGGAAATTCGAACACTCCCAGAACATGTGGTAGATTGAATTTACGCTGTCATTTCAGCTGCCAACATGAAGCTGCATGAGGCCGCTGATCAACTGCTTTCAGACTCAGAGCCAATACTGCGGTCGGTGTCGTTTTCTGTCGAAACTTTCAATGCACTGAACCTGGCCGTTAGGCCATCCGGTGATCTCGAAGAGATGGTAAATGCGGCGGGCAGGATCGATGATTGTCAATCCGAGAGTGAAGCGATCGCCTTGAAGTATATCCTCGAACGCCTCCAGTCTAATGGTGATCTGGAGGACGCGGATGTCGTTAAGCGGCTCACCAAGCTCCTAGTCGAGTAGTAGGCTTTAGAGCTATCTGGTTCCCGCATAGACAACACTCGCTGCGTTTGAGTCTCTCGAAGTAATTCCCAGCTCTCCGTTTTGGGACGGACCTCTCAGTCGACATTGCTACCCGCGGTTCCGGGCTTTTACTAGCATCAAGTAGAGCATGCTCACAGATCGCTACGGACCGAGTTGATGTCAAATGCTTTGATTGAAAAGCTGTTCTTACAGGCTCAGGAACTTGAGCGTGAAGAACGGAGTCAGTTCCTCGATTCACTTGCCCCACACGTTCGGACGGAAGTTGAGTCACTGCTGGGGGCGTTGGGCGCAGCCGACAAGAAGGGGTTTCTTGCCAATGAGCTTCAGCCGGAGGACCCCAATCGTGAAGACATACCAGGTCTTGCTGAGCCAGAACCAACTTTCATTGCGGACACGCTTGACACTTTGCCAAGGGAGATTGGCCCGTTCAAGATTCTGCAGCAGATCGGCATGGGCCAAGTCTATATGGCCGACCAAACGGAACCTGTTAAGCGCCGAGTCGCTCTGAAGGTCATCAAGACCGACACGCCGAGCAAAGAAATCCTGGCGAGATTCGAGGCTGAGCGACAAGCTCTCGCCATGATGGATCACCAGAATATTGCGAAGGTCCTGGATGCCGGTATCACTGAAGCCGGAAGACCCTACTTTGCGATGGAGTTGGTCAAAGGCATCCCGGTTACAGAGTACTGTGACAAGAATAAGCTCACTCCGAACGAACGCCTTGACCTGTTCGTTCAGACGTGCCGGGCCATTCAGCACGCTCATGCGAAGGGCATTGTTCATCGAGATATTAAGCCGTCCAACATTCTTGTAACCCTGATTGATGGCTATCCAGTAGCAAAAGTCATTGACTTTGGACTAGCGAAAGCGCTCCAGGACACAACCCAGCTTACAAATAGAACTCTGTTTACACAGTACGGGCAGGTTGTTGGCACGCTCGCCTACATGAGCCCCGAACAAGCGGAGATGAACGCGCTCGACGTCGATACGCGGACAGACGTGTATTCGCTCGGTGTCATCCTTTACGAATTACTCACGGGCTCAACGCCGGTAACCCGCGAGACCATAAAGCAGGAAGCGTTCGACCGCGTCCTGGCTCTCATTCGCGAAGCAGAAGCACCTCGACCAAGCCAGCGCTTAAGCGAATCCGGCGAAGCCATCACTGGAATTTCTGAGCAACGAAAGACAGAACCAAGACGGCTTAGCCTGATTCTCCGAGGTGACCTCGATTGGATTGCAGTAAAAGCCCTCGAGAAAGTAAGGTCCCGTCGCTACGACACCCCAGCGGCACTCGCAGATGATGTTCAGCGATATCTGGACGGCGAAGCCATCACAGCCCGACCTCCGAGCCTGAGCTATAAGTTTCAAAAAGCGGTTCGGAAACATAAAGCCTCATTCGCTGCAGGTTTGTTTATCTTAGCGTCACTGGTCGCAGGGCTTGCAGGTACGCTCTACATGTGGTCCGTAGCCAAAGAAAACGAATCGACCGCCCGACAAGCGCGGCTTGACGCAATCGATGAAGCAAGGACGGCCCGAGAAGAAAAGCAGAAAGCAGACAGTGCTGCAGCCTTGGCGCGGGAGGCTGAAATGAGAGCGTCCCGGGAGCAGGAAGCGGCAAAACAACAGGAAGCAATCGCTGTCGCGGTTCGCCAGTTCCTACAGGATGATTTACTCCGTCAGGCTGACGAGTTTGAACAAGCGAACTCGGGCAACGCGATTCAAAAGAACATTTCCGTCGCCCAGTTAGTTGAACGGGCAGCAGCCAAGTTTGATCCGAATACCATTGAAGAACGGTTCCCGGGGCAGCCTTTGGTTCAGGCGGAAGTGATGGCCACCATTGCAGAAATATCCAGCGCGTTGGACCAGCATGATACAGCGTTAGAATTTGTGGACGCTGTGATCATGAAGTACATGGAAAGTTCCGCAGGCGAGCCGGTCACATCAAAATACCAAGTCGCCGTTATGCAAAAGTTGTTCTATCAGCTCAATGCGAAAGAATTTCTCGACCTCGCGCCAACAGCTGCGCTTTACATTCGCAACCTACACAAGACTCTCTCGCTTACGGCGGAAGACTTCGAGGGCGTTACCGACTTTAAGGGGATCGATGAAGAGATTGATGAAAGGGTCGACGCGGTCGTTCAGGTGGGAATCAGACGTAGCAATCCGGCAAATTATGTACTGCCTGTACTGAGAATTAATCCGAGTGACACAGCAAAGCTG
>JBGCDN010000240.1:0-2634 GCA_045105495.1 Planctomycetaceae bacterium | reverse complement strand
ATGTGGACCAACAGAGGTATCGACCGCGACGGCGCTCTACTGACGGTTGCCGTCAGGGTTATCGAGTCCGAGCAGCTTTGGGTCATCCGTATTCTTTCCGACGATCTCTGGAATGGGGCGAAAGTCGAACCACTCATCAACGGGTATCTTGTCCGCAGGTGGCCCGACCACGTTCTCAGTTTGAAACAGAGAACCCATCCAAACTTCGGACTCTTTTGCAAGCCGGTCGCCCCTCCGAAGCAGGTCGTACGAAATTGCATAGTGAATGTGCCCCTTCACAAGCCCACCCTCAACCCGCGCGCTGCAGTGTACGAAGACGCGACCTTGTAACTGGTCGGTGATCGCTGCCTTAGACAGCCGATATCGAGCCCCCCATTTCCACTTTGGTTCGACTTCTTCCAACTGCACAGGTTCATCGATGGCGACAGCATGATTTGCCTGACGACTTAGATAAATCGAGTGCATGGCTTCGTCGCGATAGTGCCCGTCTGAGGTTCCGGGCGACCGCGCCATTTGGAAGTCAAGATAAACGGGCCCGTCAGGAATCGGCGAGTCGTAGTCAATCCTGTTTCCCGATTCATCGGTGAGCGAAATATCGAACGTGGCAGTTCGATAGAACCCTCGATTGAAAAGCCGTTCATGACGTTCGTCGTTGCCGCGATAGTATTCTCCACCCAATCGAGGCGGATGCTCGGGACGACGCGGAACCGGGCCGAATGCGTCACCGCCAGTGCTGGTCTTCGGATTCGCGAGAGTCAGTAATCGACTTTCCAGTTCGGCAATCCGACGCTCATTCTCTAACCCCGCTGCTCGATGATGCCACCATTGCGCGGCAAGGATAAGAGTAAGGATCGCGACCCCGTAGTGGCTTCGACGCAGACTCATCAACCCACCATCAGCAGCCAACCGCTTCCGTCTGCGTTCCAGAAACAGTATCGCAGCAGCCAGGCAGAGTCCGACGACGAAGAACCACTTCACATGCCTGGTCGTCGATTTCAGCCACGCCGTCAAACGGCTTAGCATTGTTTCATCAGCGATCGCTCGCGATTCCGCAGCTGTTGAAATCGACCAAACTGCTCCCTGCCGAATCCACAAGTCAACCGCACGTATCTCGTCGGCTGAAAGAGACGGCCCATCCATCGGCATACGACCGCCCGACAATTCAGACAACGAAATTCGTCGGATGAGCTCGCTGTCCGCCCCAAGGATATCGCGTTCGGACATGCCGCCTTGCTGCAGACCTTCTACTGAATCGACTCGAAGGCCGCCGTCCTGCTTCCCCGGCCCATGGCAACCAACACACCGATCGCGCAGGATCGGCCAGACTTCGGCAGCGAAGTCAACAACCGGTTCTGTCTGAGCCGCGCAGGGCGACGCGAGACAGAGTACGGACAACGCAACTAGCAGAGCTTTGTTCAAATGAGTGACCTTCGTGGAATGGATGGTAGTTTATCGAACAAAAGAGTCTGGAAAATGATTTCGACTTCCAGTTCGAATCGATTGGTGATCTCGACCGCGAACCAGTACGATCGAGCCTCCTGTTTTGGACGCGATGAAGAATGATTTCACTTACCGAAGATCCGATCGATTACGGCCAGCTTACCGAGCAGGTTCGGCACAACAACGCCGGAGCAGTTGTTCTGTTTCTTGGAACCGTCCGAGAGATGACAGGCGACCGCCAGACCAATTCTCTGGACTACGAAGCCTATCCAGAAATGGCCGAAGCTCGCATGCGAGACATCGAAGCGCAGGCTCGCGAGAAGTGGAATGTGCAGGATGTCGCAGCCGTACATCGCCTCGGCCACATGGACCTTGGCGAAATCAGCGTCGCCGTCGCAGTTAGCGCGGCTCATCGGAAGGAAGCGTTCGCTGCTGGCCGATTCGTGATTGATACGATCAAAGATGACGTTCCGATTTGGAAGAAGGAAAACTGGGCTGACGGAAGCACCGAATGGGTTCACCCTGGGGTGAGCGCGCCCGCTCCACCCAGTGCCGGAGAGGCATCATGAGCGAACGACGTCTCATCGATGGCTTTGGACGTGTTCACAACAATTTGCGAATTAGCGTCACTGACCGCTGCAATATTCGTTGCTTCTACTGCATGCCGGCCGAAGACGTTGTCTTTATGGAACGGTCCAATTTGCTGACGTTCGAAGAAATCGAACGCACCGTACGCGTTAGTGTGGAACTCGGCATTAACAAGTTGCGCATTACAGGCGGAGAGCCGCTGGTTCGGCGTGACCTGCACGTGCTGCTGAAGAAACTGATTGCCATCGATGGCATCAACGACGTCGGCATGACGACGAACGGTGTCCTGCTGGCCGACCAAGCGGAGCAACTTCGCGACGCCGGATTGAATCGGTTGAACATTAGCCTCGATGCACTTGAAGCAGAGAAGTTCAAACAAGTCACTCGTCGCGACGTCTTCGACAAGGTAATTGAAGGCGTCAACGCGGCTCGCGACGCTGGGTTTCGAATCAAAATTAATGCCGTTGCAATCAAAGGCCTCACAGAAGATCAGATCGTGCCGTTCGGACAGTTCGCTCGTGAGACGAGTGCTGAAGTTCGATTCATCGAGTTCATGCCGCTGGATGCTGACAACGCGTGGCAGAAGAAAGATGTGTTGTCCGGACG
>JBGCDN010000239.1:0-14725 GCA_045105495.1 Planctomycetaceae bacterium | reverse complement strand
CCGACTATCGTCCCAACGCAGCTAACATCGTCGTGCGCGGCGTCGTAGTCGGCGAGTGGAGTCAATTTACGATTGGATGACATTGGTCTGATCGGCAGGAACGGTGTCTATCTCAACGGCTGAGCACCAATTCGGATCACCCGATTCGAACGCATCGCAAGACGATTTTCGATGTGACTATCACGCGATGCTCATCCTCGCCACGACGCGATACAGATGACTAACACGTTTTGCACTCCCAAACAGCTTCGCCTACTTTAGTTCCGCAGATCCATTGGACGATTGGTTCACATCAAGGACAATGCGTCACCGTCAGACCTCAGGTTGCAGCACTTCGAGATTTCTAAATGAAGCACGTCGCCGTAATCCTCACCCTGCTCTTTTCGGCCTTCACCGCTCGCGCTGACGATCGTCCCAACATTGTGTTTCTGATGGCGGATGATCAGTGCACATATTCAATGGGTTGCTACGGCACGCCGGGTGTGAAGACACCGAACCTCGATCAACTGGCCGCCGATGGGATGATCTTCGATCGCCACTACGACACCACAGCCATCTGCATGGCCAGTCGAGCCAACGTGATGACGGGGATGTTTGAATACAAAACCGGGTGCAATTTCACACACGGACCGCTGCTTCGCGAACACTGGGCGAGGACGTATCCCATGTTGCTTCGGCAGAAAGGGTACATGACTGCGTTCGCCGGCAAGTTTGGATTCGAAGTTGCTGACAAACCTCAAACCCGAGGAGCTAAAGGAATCAGCGGGACGCTTCCGGAATCAGACTTCGATCACTGGGGCGGCGGCCCACAGCAAACTCACTTTCAGACCAAACGAAACAAGTCGATGGCTAAGTACGCGGACAAGTATCCGCACTCGACGTTGTCCTATGCCGCGTTCGCTGAAGACGCCATTGCCGATGCCGCCTCAAAACAGAAGCCACTGTGCCTGTCAATCAGCTTTAAAGCGCCGCATCGTCCGGTTCAACCTGATCCCCAATTCAATCACGTTTATGCCGGAGCAACCTTTACCAAGCCAGCCAACTACGGGCGAGAACACGGCCATGGGTTCTCAAAACAGAGTCGGCAAGGACGTCAATACGAACGATTTCATAGTTGGAACTACAGCGCCAAGTACGACGAAGTCATGGCGAAGTATTACCAGCAGATCTACGCCATCGATGTCGCAGTGGGACGAATTCGCGAATCGCTGAAGAAGCATGGCGTCGAGAAAAATACCGTCGTCATCTACACGTCTGACAACGGGTTCCTCTGCGGTTCACATGGTTATGGCTCAAAGGTTCTTCCCTACGAAGAAGCTTCCCGCGTTCCGCTCATCATGTTCGACCCGCGGCACGAGAACAGCGGCAAACAGCTTCGCTGC
Source organism: Planctomycetaceae bacterium (assembly GCA_045105495.1). Classification (GTDB taxonomy): domain Bacteria; phylum Planctomycetota; class Planctomycetia; order Planctomycetales; family Planctomycetaceae; genus CAYNWT01. The sequence goes on along the minus strand of JBGCDN010000239.1, from coordinate 13,343 downwards.
AATGCTCTTACCGGAAACGTCGATTTCGCCCCGACCATTCTGGCTCTCGCAGGCTTGCCTCGACCGGACAACATGGACGGCCAGAACCTGATGCCATTGTACGACAATCCAAACGGTTCAGTTCACGAATCTCTTCCTCTGATCAATGTGTGGGGACCACGAACAACGCACAGCCTAAGCGTGGTGACTCAGGGCTGGAAGTACATTTACTGGCCGTTTGCTGGCGAGGGTTTCGAAGCAACCGAAGAGCTCTATCACCTGGCCAAGGATCCCCTGGAACTAAAGAACCTTGCCGACGACGAAACGTCTCAAACGCACCTCGTCCGAATGCGTCAGGCCTACGACAACGCGCATCAAAAGTGGAAGAAAGAACGCGTCGATTATCATGGCTACGCACCATACGACACAGCCTTCGACCGTTCGAAGAAGTGGCCAACCCAAAGCCGCTAAGTAACACAGCAAGCCACTCTCCCGCGAGCGGGAGAGTCGGGCTATCAGGCCCGGAGAGGGCCCAAGCGCATCAATCAAGCCGCAACCACCAAGCGGGCGACTCAGAGTAGATTCTGATCTCCGGTTGGACAGTCTCGCCTGCGGAAGCGTTGGATCGGCGGAGCGATCCACGACTTTCAGGTGGCTCTATCAACCCGACTAGCCGCAGATCTTGCTGAAACTCATGTGCCGGCACTTGGTTCAGTGGGAATCTCACCTTTCGGGACCCGACCAATCGCCTACGTTCCTTACGGCTGTCGATAAACTTCATGTCGCACCAAAATCGCCACGGAGAACACCACAATGCGGGCCGCATTGAGTCGTCTAGCCAGACCGATTGTCGTCGGAACCATGTCGTTGATCGCCTTTGGTGCTCACTATGTTTCCAGCTGGAGCTCAGAGCCGCCCAACCCGAGACCGCCAATTGTCAGCCCTCTGATTCGGTGCTCGACTGAATCGCCCATGCGAGTCGTCGTTGAAGACAACGAAGCTGTCTGGCAAATCGCCGTGGCCACAAATCGAAATCTCAATGGGTCTGGTGTCAACCTGCCACCGGTTCCATCGAACCTTAGTCTTGCTAAACAAGCGCAACTTGCGAAGAACCAAACCGGCAGCACAACCTTCGGCTTCTGCAGCGTCCATGTCCCAACAAGCCGCCCTCGCGGACTGTGCGAAGTTGGCCGTCGGTCTGCTGACATCCGAGTCGATTCGTTCTCTTCAACCACTGAAACAACGTTTGTCCGGAGTCTTCGCGAGTCACTGAAAGCAACCGACAATCCTAATGTGCTTGTATTTGTCCATGGCTTTAACGTCTCGTTCGAAGACAGTCTCGCTCGGACAGCCCAGTTGGCCAACGACATGCCGTTCGGCGGGCTGATTGTCGGCTTCAGTTGGGCATCGAGCGGCGATGTCGGTAGCGTGTTGGTGAACCATCGCTACGCGCATGACGAACAAATTGCTGAGCGGTACTTTTGGTCGCTTGGCCAACTGCTGGTCCAGCTTCGGAAGGAACTCCCAAAGACAGCGCGAATTCACCTGTTGGCTCACAGCATGGGGAACCGAGTTGCCCTGCGAGCTCTGAATGCTCTGGCCGGACGGCTTTCTCCAACCGGCGCAGAAGTCTTCATGAACCATCGAGAACTGGCGAAGACGCATCCCAACTGGTCACGTTGGAGCGAAGACAAAATCGACAATCCGGTTCTTTCCGAGGTGGTCTTTGCTGCCCCCGATGTCGCATCATCAGAGTTCAAACGATTCGTGCAGAATGCAGCACACATCGCTGAACGAATGACGCTTTACACTTCCGACATCGACGTCGCATTGGAAGGTTCTCTTAAGTATCACCAACAAGGCTACCGCGCTGGTGATTCGCGAGCACACATTCAGATTCCGGGTCTGCGAGTTGTTCACACCAGCCGGGTCTCTCGACTAGACCCGCTGGGACACAGCTATTACGGCAGCGACCCACAAGTTCTTGACAACCTTGCAATCCTGTTTCAGGTAGACGAAGAGCAAGTGCGGACGATGACTCTGGCTGACTTCGGATCAAGTTTTTCGTCGCGAAACTAGCGATTGTGGTTATACCCTGCTGCGGTACGGTTCTATTTCGAGCAGCAATCCACGCTACTGTCGCGGGTGTAAGATGACCGAGCAAACACCGATCGATGAATCAGTTAGTAGGCTGTATCAAACCTTCCGACGCTATCGCCTCGGAAGTGACTTTGCTGGGTGCAACTGCTGTGTTTCACCGGCAGATCATGAGCCATTAAGAGCGAAACCGCTTCGAGCCTTATCATTCGACGACTTGCAACAGTACTCCACAAAGGCGATGACGACGTGGGGTGACATATCCCACTTCAAGCATTTCCTCCCGCGGCTGATGGAACTAACCATCGGCCACCGGGATGAGTTTCTCGATCTCGCCGTTGTCTTTGGCAAACTCTCATGGGGCAACTTCGAGACCTGGCCAGAGGCGGAAGCGACCGCGGTCCACCGGTTTCTTGCTGCCTATTGGCGGTTTCAGCTCAGCCAGCCGATTTCTGCAGCGTGTGCGGATGCAACCGACACTGTTCTTTGTTCGCTCGGAAATGCGGTCTCCACTGTGCAGCCATACCTTGACGAATGGACGAAAGCAAAAAGCCAGTTTGCCACACTTCATCTGGCATCCTTCGTCCTGGCGAATAGTGCGACCCTTCTAAAAAAGGGGCAGCTTTGGAACCCATTCTGGGACAAGTCGGCACAGCCCCATCGTGAAGTTGTGGCTTGGCTTAAGGCCGCCGAATTGGTAGCACGTTTCGAGCAAACGCAGGCTCATTTGACACACGATTTCGAGTACGCCCTACCTCAACTCAATGCAATCCGAGCGGTGCTTAATCGGAAGTAGAGCTGCTCTGTTATCGCTCGCCGGTAAGACTGAAGAGCAAGGATCTTCACCCCTACTTTTGGACTGAACCGATGGGAACATCAACCTGCGACCTCGATAGTGCGTTGGACCGGCGGAGCGATCCACGTCTATGGGTCGCCTATCGCCTGGACTTGGATTTTTCTGGCTTGCTCTCCGGTTCCCATTTTTGATCGGGAGCCTTTTGGCGGGCAGCGGCGTTGGCTCGGTTGCCGAGGGCTTTAGTAACCGCGGCGATGGTTGGCTTGTCTGGTTTAACACTGCCGGGGCGGTTGCCTTTTGCGATAAGCAATGGAGTCCAACCGTACTTATTCTTGTGATCCCACTTGGCCGGATCTGCACCGAGTGATGCAAGGAGACGAATGATCTCTGGATAACAGCGATACGCCGCGCCGTGCATGGCGGTTTCGCGTTTCTTATCGATGTGGTTCACGTCCAAGCCGAGGCTGTGCAGCCATCTAACTGCTTCCGCGACTTCGTCCACGGTTCCCGGATGTTCTCCTACATGATGATTGCCGATTCCCGCGGCAGCCATTAACGCAGAACATCCATCGGCGTTTTGGATTGTTGGGTCGGCTCCGAGTTCAAGGAGCAGTTTCATGTAAGGCAAGTCGACAGTCTGGCTTGCCATAAGAAACGGCGTAGCCCCCTTTGGGTTGAGCTTTCCTTTACCCGCGCTGCCGCGATTGAGCTTTAGGTTCACATCCGCGCCGGCTTGAACCATCTTCTTTACGAACTGTAGTGCTGACGTTTTGCCCGCGAGTCTGGGTCCAGGGTCGCCGAATGCGTCGTCACCGTTTTGAGGACGACGGACCCATGCCAGCGCGTGAAGCGGAGCATAGCCGCTGGTTTGTTCGTTCGGGTCTGCACCACGTTCAACAAGTTTGAGGGCCAGATCGTAGTGAGCGCTTTCGACCGTCAGCATCAGAGCGGTCATTCCTTTGCGAGGGTTCCGATCGTTGGTCTTGTTCGGGGACATCGCGTAGTTCAGCTTCGCACCGCGATCAATCAGCACCATCGCCGCATCGGTTGAACCAGCGCGGCAGGCAAACATGAGGGCATTGAAGCCTGACTTCAACTTGGTATCGATCTCCGCGCGCGCATCGAGAAGAACCGTGACGGCGCCTGCATGTCCGGCGTCTGCTGCCCACATCAGAGCTGTTTGGCCATTGCGTTGTTTCGCGTTGACGTCTGCTTCATGCTTGAGCAGCGATTGAATGATGTCGACGTTTCCGCTCCGAGCAGCCTGCATTAGGCAAGCTACGTTACCAGCCGTTCGCTTGTTCGGGTCAGCCTTCGCCTCCAACAGCGCGCGTGTCATGTTGGCATCTTGCTTGGTGCAGGCAATCGACAACGGAGTAACGTCGTAGTCGTTACTGACGTTTGGGTCGGCCCCCTTGTGCAACAGACGTTCTGTCCATTTACCGTTTTCATGCTGAACCGCCCAATGCAGAGCAGTCATGCCGTCCGGAAGCTTGTGGTTCGGATCGGCTGCATCGAACAGTTGCTCGGCCTGCGACCACTGCTGGTTCTTGATCGCTTGAATGAACTGGGATGACGCAATCGCGCAAGCATTGCTGCAGACAAGTATTGCTATGGTGATGAAGCGACTTACATGCAGCATGGATTAGCCTGATTCTCGCGGAGACGCATCTCTCAAAACTCGCAGTGATCGTCCTGAAGAACTCAGATGCTGACCGGTTCGAAAAGTTCTTCAACCTGACGTGTGCTGTCGGAGAATGTTTCCAGCGGCACGCCAACCTTGTTCAGGAGCGTTAGGTGCAGGTTCGAAAGCGGTTCTGGTTTCGCGTAGCGAATGTGACGACCGCCCCGCATCTTGCCGGCGGCGCCACCGGCAACGACGATCGGCAGGTTGCTGTGGTCGTGTTTGTCAGGGTCGCCCATGCCGCTGCCGTACATGTACAGCGAGTGATCAAGCAAGGTTCCGTCTGCTTCCGGCGTCGCTTGCATCTTCTCAAGGAATTCGGCGAACAGCGAAACATGGAACCGATTGATCTTGGCCATCTTTTCGAGCTTCTCAGGGTTCCGACCGTGGTGAGTGACCGGGTGGTGCGGTTCTGAAACTCCAATCTCCGGATAGCTTCGCGTGCTTGCTTCACGAGCAAGCTGGAACGAAACGATGCGAGTGATGTCGCCACGGAACGCCAACAACTGCAGATCGAACATCAGGCGCGCGTGGTCGGCGTACTGCGCGGGAACTCCGACAGGGCGGTCGAGATCGGGAAGAGGATTGTCTTTCGCAGTAGATTCCGCTTTGGCAATGCGTCTCTCGACTTCGCGAATGCTGTCGAGATAATCGTCAATCCGATTGGCGTCTTCGGTTCCAACCCGCGACTTCATCCGTTGAATTTCACTCACAACAGAATCCAACAAACTGGCCCGACGCTTAAGTGCCGCCGCCCGTTGTTCGGGGGTTCCTCCTTCTCCGAAGAGCGATTCAAACACAATTCGCGGATGAGCCTCCGACGGCAACGGCGTTGTGGGCGAAGACCACGATAGGTTGTTCTGGTAGACGCACGCGTAACCGTTGTCGCATTGACCGACAGTCGAGAGCAGGTCCATCGATAGTTCAAGCGACGGCAACTGAGTTCCCTGACCAATGTGCTTCGCAGCGACCTGATCGACAGTCGTACCCAAGTAGTAGTCGCTACTCTCCGTCAACTTCGCCCGAGCGGCGCTCAGGAACGCGCTGTTGCTGGTTGCATGAGAACCGGGATATGCGTTTTGCAAATCCATTCCGGTGATGACCGCCACCTGCTGTTTGACGGGATCGAGCGGTTCCAAACTGAACGGCAACGACTTCAAGTCGTCGGTCTTTGGGATCCACTTGGCGGGATTGAACCCCATTGGAATGTAGACGTAGCCGATTCGCCGCAACTTGCTGGCGGCGGCCGCTGTATGTTCCGCAGCAGTCAGGCTTGGCAGCATGGCATCAAGGAGCGGCAGCGAAATGGCCGAACCCATGCCACGAAGAACCGTCCGACGCGATAGGTGCTTGCGGGGAATGAACGTTCCGAACTGCTTAGTCATGGGCTGCTCCGTTGACCGGTGTGTTGGCTGCTGCATTGTATTCTGATCGAAACTTGAACGGTCGGCTGTTGATAATTCCGCGAATCAGGTCGGAAAACCGAAAGTTGCGGGTTTTCGCATTGGAAACGATCTTTCGAATCGCCGACGCATCGCGATGATCGGTACCTCGGCCAAGTCCAAACGTCATGAGTTTCTCAACGAGGCAACTGACAAACATCTCCGGTCGACTAATCAAACTTTGTTCAAGATCTTCAACGCTGCTGACTTCGGTTCCATCTGGAAGCGTTCCACCTGAATCGATCGGATCGTCAAGATCGAAGGTTCTCCAACGCCCGACAGCATCAAAGCTATCGAGGGCGAAGCCGACAGGATCCATGAGGTTATGGCACGATGCACAAGTTGGATCTTCACGATGCTGTGCGAGACGTTCCCGAAAAGTTGCTGCGACGATCGCCGACTTTTCTTTCAGTGTCGGGACGTTCGGCGGTGGAGGCGGAGCCGGCGTTCCAACGATGTTTTCCAGAACCCAGTTGCCGCGAATCGATGGCGAGGTTCGTGTCGCATAAGACGTGACGGACAGAATGCTTCCATGTCGTAGTAGTCCGCCGCGGTGCGAATCCTTCGGTACGGTAACTCGACGAAAATCACTGCCGACGATTCCCGGGATATCGTAGTGAACCGCCAGCCGATCGTTCAGGAACGTGAAGTCACTCTGAATGAGATTCATCACGCTGGCGTCAGACTGGAACACATTTCGGACAAACGACTCCGTTTCCATCCGAAACGCCCGGCGCAGGTTTTCGTCGAAATCGGGAAAGGCTCGGAGATCTGGTTTTACGTTGCCAAGGTTCCGCAGATACAGCCATTGCGACGCGAAGTTCGTCACGAGGCTATCGCTTCGCTTGTCGGCAAGCATGCGATCAACCTGCGCGTTCAGCACTTTTGGATCGTTCAATCTGCGAGACTCTGCGAGATCCAACAAGTCGTCGTCCGGTCCGCTGCTCCAGAGAAAGAAAGACAACCGAGACGCGAGTTCCGTGTCGGTGATTGGCTGAAGGCCTTTTGCCTTTGACGTTCGCTCGATTCGAAACAAGAAGTTTGGATTCACCAAAATCGAAGCGATGCCGCGTTCGATACCGTACTCGAAGGTCTGTCGCCAAACCGGTTTTGACGTGTTCGTAATGGTGGCTTCAGAACTAGTGACCGTCGTTGGTTCTATCGCGTCGCGAAAGAAGTTCATCGGCAAAGCCAGACCCGCTTCGTCGATCGCTCGTCGATAAGCGCGTCGGAGCAACGGACGGAAGATTGCCTTAGCTGCAAGCGTCTGAGCGGCTTGTGAACCGTCTGTTGGCTTGGCGGTGAAGATCGCATCCCGACTCGGCGTCGCGATTGAAACTGCGGGGGTTTGAGAGGCTTGCTTCTTTGTCTTACCGGCGTCGTCTTCAAGGGGCCCGACAATGCTGACTTCGTACAGAGCCGGCTGCTGACGCGGATGGCGGTGACGGTTGTAAGCCGCGTCAAATGGCTTTCGTTTGATCTCACGAAGGGCGAACCCTTTGTCGACGAAGGTCACTGCGATCTCTCGCGGCCCTGCATCGATGTGGAAACGGACATTCAGATTCGCATCGACCTGACTGTAGTCCTTGCGATCTTTTGAACGCTCGATACGAAACCGATGCTTTCGGCTGAGATCAACCAGAACATCCAACTGGTGAGTCCCGTTAAGCCCTTCCACCTTCTCGTCGCGATCTCGCGTGAGCCTCACGGCGATCTCATAGGCTCCTGATTCAGCAAAGGTGTGCTTGATGTTGGTGCCACCTCGGGTTCCAAGTGGCAGCCCGGTCAGATGCTGTTCCTGCGTTAGGTCAGGGGGAAGACGAACGGTGAGTCCAACTGGAACTCCCGTTTTGCGACCAACGGCTAGCCGACTGATCTTCTCAGCAGCCGTGACGTAGCGGTTCATGAGAACCGGAGAAAGCGTTCCGAGCGTAATGTTGTCGAACCCCTGACTCGATTCGTCTTTCGGAATCCACTGTTTGGCATCAACATCGACGTGCAGCAAGTCGCGAATACTGTTTTGATATTCCGTGCGCGTCAGCCGCCTGAGCGAATCAACGTGTGGAACCGACAACGTCGCATCGGCAAGTTCATCAAGTGCTTTCGCCAAATGTGATTCGACGCGAGTATAGGTTTCTTCATCCGGGCGGTCGGAATCCGGCGGCGGCATTTGTCGAGATCTCACTCGCTTGAAAACCGTTTCCCACTTCGCGTGAGCCGCATCGTTCTTCCAATCGGTTGCCGCGAACGACTGTGATTCCAAGTCTAATCCGCGTTCGGGCTCACTCTCTCCGTGACAGCTGACGCAGTGATTCTGAACGAACTGATCAATCGCAGCGACATCAACGCCTTTCGGCCGGTCTGCCCCAAGTGACATTGTTGGCACAAGTAAAGCAAGCATCGTGACTACGATTAGGTAGTGGATTCGCGGGCCGTCCATTCAATTCTCTTTAGTCACGTCACTTGATTCGCATACGCAATTTAACACAGCCGTCTCACTGAGAACACGTCACTCATCGGACTTCGCCGAAAGGCCTGAAACGAAACCTCCTACTTCGGTACTGCCTGCAACAGTTTCCTTCACACGTTTCGGATTTCGCAGAATTCCTGTCCGCCTCTAATTGGCTTCGCGTTTGGTTCACTAGCAGCCTGTTGGAGAACCATAGTAGCACGACTCTCCGAGTCGCTTTTTTGCGAGGATTGACGACTCGGGGAGTCGTGCTACTTTCTTCAACGCCCTGCTAGTACGAACTTGAACCAGGCATATCGCGATGCAATACCCGAAGATTCTGCTGATCCTCCTTATGGCGATTCTCAGCGGACTCCCTGCGCAGGCTGAGGATTCCGATTCTCTGGCCGCCGAAGTGAAGCACATCTTCCGCACTCGGTGTTCAGAGTGTCATGGTAAGACCCGTCGCGAAGCCGACATCGACATTTTGGATGTGTCTTCGTTTGTCGGCGAGAACAAATCGGTAACACCAGGCAGCGTCGATGGTTCTTCGCTCTACGACTATATCGCCAGCGACGATGAAGACTCACGGATGCCTGAACCACCTTTGCCGCCACTCGAACCGTTTGAAATTGAAACGGTTCGCAAGTGGATTGAAGCGGGCGCCCCCGCCTTTCCGGATGATGTTGAACAGCCGAAACAATCAGCCAAAGACAACGCCTTAACCAACGTTGTCGGCGCAGACTATGTCTTGAATCAGATTCTCAAGCACGTGGAATCTACCCCTCGCGACGATCGGCCTTACCTGCGGTTCTTCAGCAGCAATCATTTGATCATTGGTGGAGCAACAGAAGCCGACCTCGACATCAGTCGGCAAGCTCTGGCGAAAGCCATGAACCACTTGTCCTGGGAACCGGCATTAGTGAAGCCAGTGACGGTCGATGAAATTGGTTCAATCTTTGCTGTCGATATCCGCAAGCTCGGCTGGCACAAAACGCCACTGAGCTTGGTTGAGGGCGATCGAGTAACTACAGCGAGTCAGGTCGACCTCTACGATCTTGTGTTGCTGGAGTATCCCTACGGGCTGGCGTTCGAAAGTTCAGAGACGTTTGACGAACTGTGGGAAGACTATCTGCATCCGGCAGAACTGATTCGTCCAATTCCCTTCGTCAGGACCGACTGGTTTTCCAGTGTGGCCACGCAGCACCCGTTATACGAAGACATGCTACAGATTCCGTTCGACCTATCTGACCTTGAGCGAGAACTTGGTGTTGATGCGGCGATGAATATTGAGAAGCACATTGCCAAGCGAGCCGGCATGACGGTTTCCGGTGTGTCTCGCAATAACCGCGTCGTCGAACGGCATCCATCACGTTACGGGGCGTATTGGAAGAGCTTCGATTTTCAGACCAGCAAAGGTCTGCAGAACATGTTCGTCGATCCGCTGGAGTTCCACTTTGCCGGCGGCGAGATGATTTGGAATCTGCCAAACGGACTACAGGCTTATCTCGTGACCGACAATCTCGGCAAGCGGATTAACGAAGCCCCCACATCAATTGTGACCGACAAATTTGCGGAAGACAAAGTTGTCCGAAACGGACTCGCCTGCATGCGATGTCACGACCGCGGCATGAAACGATTTAGCGACAACATTCGCCCTGCCTTCGTCTCGCTACCTGACAGTACCGGCCTCAACAAATCCGACATTCTGCGGCTGTACGTCGCCAAGAAGGAGATGGACGAGTATTTGGACAGAGACGAAAAGAAGTTCCTGCGAGCGATGGAAGATGTGCTGGGCGAACCCCAGGACAAGGACCCACTGATTCCAATTTCACGACGCTTTCTCGATGCTCCCATCGCAATTTCTGAAGCCGCAGCGGAACTCGGATTGAAAGACCCTGCCGGCCTGCAACAGATCTTCCGTCTGCCGCAATTCACTCGGCTCGGACTCGCGGGACTGTCATCCGGTGGCGTCGTCCGACGAGATACGTGGGAAGATTACTACGACCGAATCGCCAGTCAGCTTGGTCTTGGTATTCCCATCTCCCCCGTCGACGGCCTCACACGACCAGACCACCTCTCAGACGGCATCGCCTTCGGCCTGAAGCTCAAGACGAACAAACGCAGCAATACCTTTTCCCCAGGCGAAGATATGGTCATCACGGTGACGAACGGAACCGGAGTCGATCTGTTTGTCGAACTCATAGGAACCAGTGCGAGGGGAAGGAAGGTTCGGCTGTCGGATGGAGTGCTCCCGCTACGAAGCGGAGCAGACTATCGATTTCCCGAAGAGGGAAGCATCACGATACAGCCACAACTTGGCGTCGAGTTCATCACCGTTTTTGCACGGCCGAGTCGGTTTGAACAAGGATCGCTTCTTCGAGGCAAGGGTGTAGCTGATCGATTCGTGCATCAGTTTTACGACTACAACCGAAGCGACTCTCGCCTAAGCAACGTACCGACTCAGCTGATCAAGAAAACGATTCAGATCGAAACCCGATAGGTCTTTCAAAATCGGACTGCACGCGGCGTTGCTCAGAAACAGCTTTAGCTCAAAAAGGGACTTAAACCATGGCCTCTCGATCCACAGCGATTGTCGTTCTTATCGTGTCCGTCGCAGCATTCACTGCCCCCGATAGCGCCCGTGCAGATTCGATCCATAAGCAGATTCAAAAACACGTGCCCGAGATTGCCAGCTATCTCAAGGGTAAGGGAGTGAAGACCGTTGGTGTCCTGAAGTTTCGAGTAAAGAAGCCAGGCGAAAAGACCACCGACAGCGCGGGGTCGATTAACTCGCTGCTCGCCGATCGTCTGGAAGTTGCAATGATTCTGGGGAACTCATTCAACGAATCACAGCAACTACAAATCATCAAAAACGCCAGCGATCAGGTTGCGAAGGTTGAAGGAGCAAATCACCTCAGCGAAGCAGGCCGGCGGGCGATGTTCGGAGCGAGGTATCAGCTTGCATGGGGTGACACGTCGGCCAAGGCAGATGCATTTCTAACCGGAGTCGTCGCGGTTCACGACGATGGCAAGAACGCCAGCATTGGAATTCTGTGTTTCCATCGATCTGGTGGAAAGCTGGAACGCGCGTGCTCTCTCTTTGAAGCGGAGCTGGATGCATCGACTCTCGGTGAGATGGGCGAGAGCTTTGTTCTTCGCGGTGCGTTCGATGGGGGCAACAGTCGATTGTCGTTCAAAAACAAGCAGCAAAAGCGAGAGAATCAAATCCGTGAGCAAGTCGTTGAGGTCAGGAACAAAGCCGTCGATTTCCCCCTTGTCGATTCCAATGCACCTGTTTCGCTGGAGGTTCTCTACGACGGCAAGCCCGTTAAGATCGAGACTCGCAACGGCCGGGCGTTTGTTCCTGAACCAGTGACAGGGCAGAAAGTGCAGTTCGCGCTTCTACGGAACCAAGCTGCGAGAGGTCGATTGGGAATCGTCTTGAAAGTGAATGGCGAGAATACGCTGCACCGCGAAACCAACCGTGATCTTGATTGCACAAAGTGGATTCTGGGCCCGCAGGATAAGCGAATCGTAATTGGCGGTTACCAAATGGACGGCGAGACTGCTCAGCCATTCGAGGTCCTCAGCCAGTCAGAATCTGCCAGGCGAGCGATCAACTACGGACGCAATGTTGGCCTGATTCAGTTGACTGTATTCGAAGAACTCACTGGCCCACCACCGACCACAGACGTGGTAGATGAAGACGAAGAAGATCTGCTGGCCATGCTACGAGGTACACAGCCCAGCGAAACCCCCGGCAGCCTTAGCGCGTTGAAGCGACAGATTCGATTGGCGGGAAAGACAGAGCTGAATCGAGGACTGATCGCGAACGACGAGTCGAAGAGGACCGAAAGCAAGGTAACTCAGGTTCGCTACACAGCGAATCCTACGCCCATCATGTCTGCCACGATTACGTACTACAGCCGCTAGTACGAATCGGCAAAGTGTCCTTTGATCCTACTCCCCACACTTCGCTCTGCGAGTAAACCATGATTATTCGACCCGGCTTTGATGTCAGGTTCTGCGTGCTGTTGTGCCTGGCTGGGCTACTTCTCCCAACAAGGACCGCCGCACAACGAATTCCCCCGGCGAAAGTGGGACAGTACGTTATTGTCACTGCAACAACCGGGTATTTACTGGGCGCGAAGGGTGAGGTGCGTGGTGAGGTGCCGACATGGACTCTAGCCGAGGTGAAAGATGTTCGAGCCGATTCCTACCTTGTAAACACACTTGTTCCACGCGAGCGAAAAGGGCGTACCGTCTATCTGCCGATGCAAGCCTGGATCAATAAGAACCTGGTGCATGTCACATCGTTCCGGGAAGAGAGTGACGAAGACTTACAGGTGGCTCAGACTGCCATTCAAGCACTTATTCAATCAGACAAAGCTGCGGCGACTGGCAACTTTGCAGACTCGGTTCGGCTGAGCACTGGCGCACTCAAGGGCATCGAAAGCTACATCGGCCGGTACAACGAATTCTATCCGTGGCTTTTGGCCGGACATGCTTACAAGCAGTCGCTGAATGGTGATGACAAAGGCGCCGAAGCATCGCTCAGCCGCGCGGCGAACATTTTGCCTCAAGTCGATTACGGGGAAGTTCACAAAGCCGACTTCTGGAATGTGAGAGCAATTCTATTAGCTCAGCGGAACCAGCACGAAGACGCCGTGGGACTCTACGAACTCGCGTTGAATGTCAGTCGCAAGTATCTCGGACAGAACCATTCTGACTATCGCATCATCGCCGGCAACCTGGCTGGCAGTTACGCAGCCCTCGGTCGCAGCGCGGAGGCCGTACGAGCGCAGAAGCAAGCCTACGACATAACGCGAAAGATCGTTCCGGATGGAGTTGCTGAACGATATCTGTATGCCCGGGGCTTGGGAGTCGTCCTGA
>JBGCDN010000238.1:0-4505 GCA_045105495.1 Planctomycetaceae bacterium | reverse complement strand
GGCAGGATGCGGCCGAGTGGCGGAGAGAGGAAACGGTCAGGTTGCGGCAATGGGCGAATAATGGAACCGGCAACGCCGCCGTATCGGCACAGTCGTTTCTCGAGGATACGCTGCGAGCCCGTCGGGAACGACAACGTATGTCCGGCGAGCGGAAACAGATGGCAGCCGAGCGAGAGGAGATGGCTGTTGAGCGTTCTGATTTCGCAGAAGAACGAGACCGGTTTTCACGCACACAGCTTGGGCTCATGTGGATCGCCGGCTTGGCTGTTGCCGGTTCATTCGGCACACGCATGTACGTTGTTTCCCGGCATCGGAAGCAACTTCAGGAAGAAGTGAATCGGAAGACAGCATCGCTTCAACTTGCCAAACAGGAGGCGGAGGAAGCTCGCGATCGGGCCGAGCGTGCAGACAGGGTGAAGACAGATTTTCTGGCCTGTATGAACCATGAGATTCGCAATCCATTGAATGCGATTTTGGGCTATAGCCAGGTTCTTCAGCAGGATTCAACGGAAGATCGTCGGAAGGATCTGCGAGGTATCGAATCAAGTACGGAGCATCTCCTGCAGTTGGCGAACAACGTGTTGGATATGTCCAGCATCGAGAACGGCGAAATTGAAATCCACAAACGAGCTTTTGACTTGCATGATCTTTGCGAGAGTGTGGACGACATTCTTCAGAACAGTGCGGCAAGGAAGTCCATCGCATTCTACGTGGAGATCGCATCGTCCGTACCGCGGCAGGTTGTTGGTGACGAGTCGAAGATTCGACAGGTGCTTATCAACCTCTGTTCGAACGGGATCAAGTTCACCCAGGAAGGTCAGGTCAAGCTGGCTCTCTCTGTTGTCGACGAACTGAACGGCCAGTTTCACCTCCGCGCGAGGGTCACTGATACGGGCTCGGGGATGACGGACGAAGAAATGGGTTTGCTTTTCAAACCGTATTCGCAGTCTGCGATGTCAAGAGATCAGCGAATGGGCTCCGGACTTGGGCTCTATATTTGTAAGTCCTTTGTTGAACGTATGGGTGGAACCATCACTGGGAAGAACCAGGCGGAGGGTGGGGCTGAATTCGAAATGGTTGTTCCTCTGGAAATTGGCTCCACGCCCGCCGAAGCGTGTGAGAAAACCGCAGAGCAATCGCCGCCTGTTGCGGGAACCAAAATCCTGATTGTTGATGACAACGAAGCGAACCTGCAGACGATAGCAAGGCTGTTGAACGCCATGGGCTTCGAAGCGAAGACGGCTCATGCAAAAGCGACAGCGATTGCCGAAGTGCAATCGTGGCAGCCGGATGTTGTCTTTCTTGATATCCACATGCCCGGAGCGGATGGTTTCGAAGTAGCGAACGCTATTCGCAAGACCGAAGTCGGTCCCGGCGTGAAGATAATTGCCGTGACAGGTGACGCGATTGAGAGTGTTCGGAGGCGGGCTCTCAGCAATGGCTTTGACGCGTTCCTTCCCAAGCCCATTCGCATGAAAGCGATTGAGCAGGCGATAGGAGAGCTGCTCCGCTCTTAACCTCGCTGACCGCGCATAAAAGCGCACCTGGGAGACAACGCCCCCAGGTGCATAGCGGGTAGGTGCGGGCCTGTACCATCCCCGCCAAAATGCAAGGATGCATTTTGCGTGCCAGAACTGTCGCGTGCGATTTCGCGTTAGAACGGCTTGTCGAATTCAGACAACGGTCGTTTGTGCTCCAGCAAAGTGGTGCATGCAGCATGTTGCATCGCTGTGATTTTGTAGATGCCTTCCGGCTGGATTGTGTGTGGGCGTAAAAAAAGACGATCAGCAGTTACAAACTGCTGATCGCCTAATTAAGGACGACGATGTGAGAGCGGGCCTGAGCTCACATCGCTGATTCCAAGTAAAGCAACCGTCGTGCCAAACCGTATATGTCGCCTTTTCTGGCATATCTGGCCGCACACGAATTCCATTACAGCAAAATGCTGTGGCAGACTGACTCATGTCGCAATACGTGTTCAGTTCTGCCACAGATATTGGTGTGATCACTCCTGATCTCGAACGACAAACTTCGATTCGTCGGAATTTGCCTTCAATTCAGGGGCGTACATGCCAAACGCCTTTGTCGGCATCGCGCTGAACTTGCCGGGAACTTCTGCGCGTAACCGGTACGAAACGCTTTGTTGGCCCCTGGCGAGCCGTCGTGCATACAAGACGATGCGGTTGTCGCGAACTTCCATGTAGGCACCAATTCCATTTCCGTTGTAGCCGCTGGTCTGGCTGACTGCTTCGAATCCGGCTGCTTTTGGATCTTCCAGCACAACGTTGTCGTAGTCGTTCTTGCTGTTGATCAATAGTTCGACTTCGATCAAGTCGCCGCTCTTCACTTCAGCGAAGTTCACCAGTCGCTCTCGTCGATATTTTTGACCACGTTGTTTGATGGCCTGACCGCGAGAACCGGCCACAGTGTCCTGCGTTTCCTGCTTGGTCAACTTATAGAACTGGCGGTCCACTTTGATTTCCAGCCCGGTCGCCGCGATCGAATCTTCTTTGGTGAAGTTCGTCAGATACGCGCTGTAGTACAGAGGGCCGGTTCCC
The DNA here is from genome assembly GCA_045105495.1 of Planctomycetaceae bacterium. GTDB lineage: Bacteria > Planctomycetota > Planctomycetia > Planctomycetales > Planctomycetaceae > CAYNWT01. The sequence continues at coordinate 1,947 of JBGCDN010000238.1, read as the reverse complement.
GACTTTCGTATCTCGATCGTATGGCGTCCTGATGTCAGTTGGTCGCCGGATAGTGTGACCCGGTCGTCGTAAGAAAACAGGTTGTCGCGATTGATAGCCAACTGTTTTTGAACCTTGCCGTCGACCAAAATCTCAACCTGGACGTCGGGTTCGAACTCGCCGGATGCCAGCGTGAACTCGGCCAACGCTTCGACAGACAAAGCGGTATCGCGGATCGAACTCCACCAAGTTGCGTGGCGTCGGTTGTTAAGAAGGTACCGAGCAACCGCAGGAGCAAGCTGTCCTTTCGGATCGGTCTTGGCCAGAAGCTTCAAGTACCACGCCTGAGCTTCGATATCGTTACCCCACCAATACCACCAACCAGCTCGGGGCAGCTTTAACCATGCCGTTTGGTTCTCGTTGTCTTTCTCAACGAACTGGCTCAAATTTCGCAAGACCATGGCAAGCTGTTGCCTCGGTTCTCCCTCGCCGAGTTTGTGCAACGCCATGCCGAGCATCGCGTTGGCTGCGACCGAGAGCTTTGTCCGATCACGATACAAGTAGGTTCGCATCTTTGGGTTGCTGGATACTGCGTCGGTCAAAACCATGAAGACCAACGCGTCGAGATTGCTGGCGTTCTGCTTTCTTGGCTTGGTTTCGGTTGCCCAATTGTCGAGGCGTTGGATCTGATTTTCTTCATATCGTTTTAGCCACGCGATGCCGCGTTCTATAACGCCATCCGGCACAGCAAGATCGTTCTCTTTGGCAATCTGCAAGCCATGGACGATGGTTGCAGTCATGTGTGCCGTGGACCGTTCGCCCCAGCCTGAGAACCATCCCCAGCCGCCATCGCTGAGTTGCATTTCAACAACGACGTTCAGGTTCTCGCGAACAATCGCGTTCATCTCGTCGTTGCTGAAGACCGGGTTGCGTTTGTATCGCTTCCATTGTTTGGCTCGTTCGGCAGGGTCGCCAAGTTGTTGAGCGTTGAGGTTGGCTCGCTTGTTTCGAACCGCATTCAAATCGATTCCAGTCCGTTGCAGGACACGCTGCACGACGGCTGCCGGGACGAACCGATAAAGCGTTCCGTCAGTCGTACTATGCGGGCCTTCAATCAGGTAGGGCAGGGCGTCAACCATGGCTCCAGCGAGCGTCGGTGAATAGCGAACGACAAGCTCTGTCTGTTCTGGTCGGCGTTCTGCCGGAACGGTGACGTCAATCGATGCCGACCGTCTATTCCGAGCGATCGAACCTGTCCACGATTCGGTTTTCAACATGCCATGAACGAGAACCGGAAAGGTGCGTTCAACAGCATCAGATTCAACATCTGTCAAAGCCTTCATTCGGACAACGGCGTCGCCTGCTTTGACGACGTTGACCATCCAGTCGACACGGATTTCGCCGTCTGCAGGGACCTCGATCGTTTCGGTCAGAGACGATGTAGAGACGAGTTGTGATCCCTCGAGTTCAAGCTCGACGCGAACCTTCTTAGCTTCGTCCAGGTAGTTGTGAACATTGGCCGACAGCATGACTTCATCGCGTTCAGTGAAGAATCGGGGGGCCTGCATGCGGACGATGAGGTTCTTGCGTGTGACGAATTCTGTTTCCGCCGATCCCACCTGAGCGTTTTGGTCGATAGACCAGGTTCGCAGTTTCCACGTCGTCAGATCGTCTGGAAGGTCAAATCGGATTGTGGCCATTCCACTTGCGTCGGGTTGGACGTTGGCTGACCAGAAGGCCGTGTCTGCAAACTGCTTTCTGACTGTTTGCTGAACCACGGCTGCGGCGACCGCACCAGATGTGACCATGTTGTCGGCTAACATTCCGGCGGTCGCTGGCGCGGCCCGCATTTGCAGGGGCAGCCCGTCAAAAGCCGCTTCGGTAGTTGGTTGTATCAATTGGTTACCAAAGACTCCGATAGCCCGAAGGGTTGCTTCTCGCCGTTTGAGAATGTTGGTGGTGATTCGT
>JBGCDN010000237.1:0-8409 GCA_045105495.1 Planctomycetaceae bacterium | reverse complement strand
GAATTGGTCGATCTCGAACGTCGATTTAAACATGGATTCGCAGACGCTGACTTTGGCTCTGGAGTATGTTGGGGAACGGGTGATTTGCCCAGAGTGTGATGAGTCGTGCGCGAGGAAGGATCATGCGGCAGAGCGGAGTTGGCGACACCTCGATGCGATGCAGTTTCAGACGGTGCTGACCGCGCGAGTTCCTCGATCCTCCTGCGATGCCTGTGGCGTCAAAACGATCGCCGTTCCATGGGCCGGGAAGCACAGTCGTTTCACGCTCATGTTTGAAGCGTTTGCCATCGACATGCTGCTGGCTGCTCGCAGCGTTCAGGCGGCGTCAACCATGCTGGGAATCGATTGGTCGACGGCTCAGGCGATCATGAAACGTGCCGTTGAACGTGGTCTCACGCGTCGTTCACTCGACGAAGTGAAGCATGTTGGCATCGATGAAAAGAGCTTCGGGAAAGGTCACGATTACGTCTCAGTGATGACCGACATTGATGGTTCGCGTGTTCTGGAAGTCACTCCGGAGAGAACCATTGAAGCCTGCGATTCGCTATGGAATACGTTGCCCGAAGAGCAGAAAGAAAACGTGCAGGCAGTCGCGATGGACATGTGGCAGGCGTTCGAAACGAGCACCGAGAAGAACGTGCCCAACGCAAACATCGTGCATGATCGGTTCCACATTTCGAAGTACCTTGGCGACGCTGTGGACAAGGTGCGACGTGACGAACATAAGCAGTTGATGTCTGACGGAGACGAGCGACTCAAGGGGGCTCGGTACTCGCTGCTGTTCAATCCGGAGAATCTGACCCAGGAGAAGGGCGAGCAGCTCAACGCGATCGTGAAGAGCACTTTGAAGACTGGCCGTGCGTGGCAGCTCAGAGAGTTGTTCCGCCACTTCTGGGAAGAGACTGACGCTGTTGGCGGTCGAGCGTTTTTCGACCACTGGTACTCTTGGGCGATTCGCTCGCGATTGGAGCCCGTGAAGAAGGTGGCGAGGATGCTCAAAGGGCGACTGGGACGCATCCTGACCTGGTTCGCTTCTCCGATCAGCAACGGACCATCAGAAGGTTTCAACAGCCGCATCCAAGCTATCAAGTCCGCAGCCAGAGGGTTCCGAATCTTCGAACACTATCGAATCCGGATACTATTCTTTTGCGGAAAACTAAGCCTCAAACCAGCCATCATTTAGCCACGAAATTCTCAGAAGAACCAGTTTGTTGAGCATCGCGTTTTCGAGTTCTGTCTTGGCCAGCACTTTGTTTGAGGCGAGCGTTCTCAACCTCAAGCTCGTTGAGTCGCTTCGGTTCCTCGAGTGCATACCGCCTACTTGCTTTTCCGTCGGTACTGAAGTCTGCCCGCGGACCTCCAAACTTTGAACAACTTCGGCGACATTCCTTCCAGCCGTCAGCCAGGGTCTTTACGTCGATTCTTCGCTGACCATCTTTCGGCGCTGAGGCTCACTGTTCTATCGGACCATTTAGACCAAGGCATGCCAAGCGTTCGTGGCGCCAAATAAAACCCGCTTATGATTTGAAATGGAAGATGGCTGGAGTCAAAGTGGAATGCTTTCATTTAATCGATGAGGTGCTCCCTTGAGTTCCGAAGATGTGGCGCCAGAGAAGTTAAAGCGATCCCGCTTCAAGATCTGGATACTACTGCTTGGCGTTTTGCTTCTTGCTGGAGGCGGAGTGGTCCGTAGCGTTGTGATGTCTCGATCGGATGTCTGCAACGACGATCCAACTCCAGCTCCGCGAACTCCATCTAACGCGCCCTATATCGTTTCGACAGACGTTGCGATCAACAAGATGGTCGAGATCTCCAAGATAGGTAAAGATGATCTTGTTTATGACCTTGGCTGCGGTGACGCTCGTATTGTGGCTGCGTGTGCCAAGGCGTTCGGCTGCCGCGGTGTTGGAATCGAGCTGGACGAAAAGATTGCCGAGAAGGCTCGAGCCAATATCGAAGGCCAAGGTTTGGAAGGTCTGATTGAGATTCGTCAGGAAGACGTCTTCAAGGCCGACTTTTCCGATGCGGATTGCATCGTGATGTATATTCTGCCGTGGATGGTTGAGAAGCTGTATCCCGAGTTCCAGAAGCTTAAGCCAGGTACGAGAATCATCTCGCACAACTACGGTTTTGGCGGGAACCTTGCATCGCTCCCGCCCGATGAAACCTACGAAGTCATGACCAACCACGATGGGTTGCACCGTATCTATGTCTGGGTGACTCCGTTGAAGCCAATGATTGATGTGACGAAGAAGTCCAGCCCGAATAAGAACTAATAGACATGGCATCACTTACAGATCGCAGTGTTGACGACTTGAAGAGTATCGTGCAGCACACCGACGCAGTTTTTGATGAGCTCAGAGGAATGCTGGACGACGATCCCGCTACGACGGAGGCGCTGCGAGTCTTGATTCAGTCTGAAACGACGACGGAAGATTTTGTGGTTCTTTTGACCAGCCAGCCGGATGTCGGACGCAAGCTGTTGGAGTCTGCCCTTTCGTCGCTGGTCAATGTGCACTCGCGAGCCACCGTCGATTCTGAGCTCTCCCGTCGTTCAGAGTGATCTCAGACGTCTGTTCCGACGCAGATAACCCGAGCAGTATCACTTCAAACTGTTCATCTACGTAACATTTAGTACGTGTTACGGGATCACCGGTGGGCAAAGCCGAAGACAACCGACAGAATGAGGGGAGCACTCTCCTCGGTATCATGGAGTTCACTCAAGAGTGGATTCAGCAAACCACAAGAAGACCAGTTGGACGCGCACGGGCCTGATTGTCTTGGCCGCTGCTTGTGCGATTGCCGGGCTGCGTGCTCATGATTTGAAGCGCACAGCTGAGCTTCAAAAGCCACGCTATCAAACGGTACGGCCGAGGCGAAGCACGTTTGTTCGAAGCGTGCCTGCTGGCGGCGAAGTGCGGAACTACCGCCCCATCGTCGTGCACAGCGATGTCCGGGCGTGGGATTGGCCGGAGATTATTGAGATGGTGCCGCCCGGCGCGTTCGTCAAGAAGGGCGACCCTGTCATTGTGCTTGATGCGGCTCCATTCCGCCGACGGATCAACAAACCAACCTTGGCAGTCATTGCTGATAACGCTCGACTGGCAAAGGCCGAGGCGGACGAGGTCATACAGAAGCACCGCAATAGTAGGCGGACCAGCGGAAGTCAGTTTGCCGCTAAGATGACGGGCCATCGGCTGAGAGCGTATGAAGAGGGTGATTCCGAGAAGCAAGCGGCTCAGCTTGTTCGGACCATGAAGATGAGACAGCAATCGTTGATGCAGTCTCGTGAAAGTCTTGAAGACACACAGCGGTTGGCTCGAGTTGGGATCGTGAGCAGCAACACGCTTGTGGCGGCGGAACGGAGACTTGAGAAATCCGAAGTCCAGTATGACTTGGCCGAGGGTCAGTTTGCTTTGTTTCAAGACTTCAATCACCCGCGGCGAATGACAGAACTCGAAATGGCGCAAGCGGACGCATCTTTGCTGCTGGACATTACCCAGCAGCAAAACAGACTTGAGAGTGCGATCGCAAAGGCTTGGAGCGCTTCGTTCCGGAAGTACCGAGCCGGTTGGCAGAGCCATGTAGACTACCTTCAACGATGCATCGATGCCTGCATCGTTCGTGCACCGAAAGATGGTCAAGTCATCTACATCAATGAAGATGACAAGATGATGGAGATCGGACGCAAGGTTCACTACATGCAGAAGTTGTTCTCAGTGGCTGATCGTGATCGGCTTTCTGTGGCCGCGAATATCAGCGATCGGTTCTTCTTCTCGCTGCGTCATGGTCAAAGAGCAACGGTTCGGTTGCCGGCTCTGGAGAACAAAGAGTTTCAGGGCAGCGTGACGTGGATGGGGCCGATTCCCACCAAGATGGATAAGTTCTCTCCCGATTCATTGATTCACAAGATTGAAATCTTGATTGATGGTAGCGGGGACGACTTGAAAGAGCTGTACCCAGGCATGACCGCCAAGGTTGATATCATCGTCGATGTAAGAAGCGATGTGCTTCAGGTTCCAATCGGCGCTGTGATCGAGCATCGAGGCGAACACGTCGTGTTGGAACAGCATGGCGACAATGTTCTTCGGCGAGTTGTTGATGTCGGTTCGACCAATGAAGACTTTGCCCATATTTCGTCCGGCGTCGATTCAGAGACCGACCTGATCGTTGGCTTGCCGGAAGAACTCCGGAACATCGCGGACTCGCTGGACTAATCGCGGACGCCACGTTGAATCAGCAGACGCTCCGGTTCGCTCCGTTCTCTGTCGAACATTTGCGTGAGGTTGGCTGCGTTCCTTCCCCGCCTGTATAACGAACTCACCTAGGTTTGTTGGCGAGGGAAACATGCGTGTTCATTTCGTACTTCTATTGGGGATCATCGTTGGCGGGAATAGTCCTTCGATGGCCCAGATGTCGCCTGTTCGATTCGAAAAGCTGCAAGTCACGACTGAATATCTCGCGGAGGGATGCGGCTACGGTGACTTCGACCGCGATGGATCGAGAGATCTCGTATGTGGTCCATTTTGGTTCAAAGGGCCTGACTTCAAGCAGCGGCACAAGATTTACGATGGGAAAGCGTTCCCGAACGACAGGGGTTATTCAGACAACTTCTTTTCCTACGTCGCCGACTTTGACCGTGACGGCTGGGACGACGTCTTAAAGGTTGGATTGCCCGGCACACCAGCGTACTGGTTTCGCAACCCGCGGCGCAAGGAGGGAACTTGGGCTAAGCGGCTTGTCTTTCCAATTGTCGATAATGAAGCACCGACGTTCGCCGATATCGATCGTGATGGACGCCGAGAATTGCTTTGCACCTTCGAAGGCCGACTTGGCTACCTTAAACCAAAACCTGGGAAACCAGATGAGGAATGGACGTGGACATCTATCAGTGACAAAGGCAAGTGGCACAAGTACTCCCACGGTCTTGGCGCAGGTGATGTGAACGGTGACGGTCGGGTCGATTTTCTAATGCCGGAAGGTTGGTGGGCAGCGCCTGCTGACGACGCGGATGAGTGGAAGGCAAACAAGCAGGCCTTCGCCAACGGTGGCGCGCAGATCTATGTGTTTGACGTCGATGGCGACGGAGACAATGACGTTGTCTCCAGCCAAAACGCCCATGCCTATGGCCTGAAGTGGTTCGAGCAATCAACCGAAGATGGCGTCGTACAATTCAAGTCGCACGAAATTATGCCTCAACAAGCGATCAAGGCAGAGAGCAAAGCAGCCGGTGTTAGTTTCTCGCAACTGCACGCCATTGACTGTGACGACATTGATGGCGATGGCCGCACTGATATCGTTGCTGGCAAATGCTATTGGGCTCATAACGGATCAGATCCCGGGGCACGAGATCCGGCAGTGATTTACTGGTTCAGGAATACGAAGACAGAAGACGGTGTCAAATTCGTGCCACACCTGATTGATGATCAGTCAGGCGTTGGCCGAGGAATCAACATTGTCGACATGAATGGCGACGGGCGCAAAGATGTGATCGTCGCCAACAAGAAGGGAACCTTTGTGTTCCTGCAATTGCCCCGAACGAAACAAGACTCAGGAGAGAACCGATGACCAACCAACAGGTGAATCGACGCGGCTTTATCGCCGGCGCGGCAGCGGGCACAGTGGCGGCTGCCGGTTTGGCGCATGCGACGGCATCTGAATCCGCCAACGCAGAGAACTTTAAGATGCACTTTGCTCCACACCCGGGCATGTTCAAGGCATCCGCCGGCAAAGATGTTCTCGATCAAATTCGGTTCGCTCATGACAACGGCTTCACCGCATGGGAACAGAATGGGATGCCGAACGAGTCTCCCCAGATGCAGGAGAAGATCGGAAAGCTTCTAAGCGAACTTGGGATGAAGATGGGCGTCTTCGTTGCCTTTGCAGACTTCGACACGCCAAGATTCGCTGTTCGAAAAGAAGAATGGCGTGCGGAGGTCATTAAGAAGATCAAGGAAGCCGTCGAGATCGCTGAACGCTGCAACGCAGAGTTCTGCACAGTCGTCCCTGGCTCAGTCGATCAGCAATCCGTTTCGTCCGGACAGAAATGGAATAAGTACGGTGGTGCGCGTTTGGCAGAAGGCTATCAGCTGGGCAACGTCATTGACTTGCTTCGCGAGTGTTCCGAGATTTTGGAACCGAAGAAACTAACGATGGTTCTGGAACCGCTGAATTGGTACGCGAACCATGGAGGAACATTCCTTGTGCAATCCGATCAGGCGTACGCGATCTGTCGAGCCGTAAACAGTCCGTCATGCAAGATTCTGTTCGACATCTATCACCAGCAGATCACTGAAGGAAACCTGATCCCGAATATTGACATGTGCTGGGATGAAATTGGGTACTTCCAAAGCGGCGACAACCCTGGCCGGAAAGAACCGGGAACGGGAGAGATTCACTACAAGAACGTGTTCCAGCATATCCATACGAAGTCGAAAGCAACCAACCGCAACTTCATCATCGGCATGGAACACGGCAATTCAATCAAAGGCAAAGATGGCGAACAGGCAGTCATCGAAGCCTATCGCGTCGTCAATCCTGAATAGATCCGGAGACTGGCAGACAACTTTGCACCCGAGATCCATTCTGTAGGATGCATCGTGCGTGCGATTTCTTTTTGGCCTTACGACGCTTGTTGGATCACGCTTGGCTGCAGATCACTCAGGAATGTGCACCATGGAAGTTCGAACCTCCCAGCATTAGAAGCGACAGCACTATGAACCATCGACGCGGATTCAGCCTCATCGAGCTACTGGTTGTCATCGCTGTGATTGGCATCCTCCTCGCTCTTCTGCTGCCTGCTGTTCAATCCGCAAGGGAGGCCGCGCGGCGATCGTGGTGTTCGAACAACCTGCGGCAAATCGGAACGGCCATGCACAACGGAGGCATCAAGTCCTTCCGCGGCATGCTGCCAGCTCTTGAGCAGTCGCCTGACACAGCACAGGAGACGACGCTGTCTGTCTTCCTGTGTCCGTCCGATGTGGGGCCGGACAAGATTACCACGGCTCAAGGCACCTACGGTCGATCAGACTATGCTGGTGTTGCCGGCGATGGCAGACGCGAAGGCTTCTACAGCCGGCGGATTCGGTTCAGAGACGTCACCGACGGCTTGTCCAGTACGTTCGCAATCGGTGAGCAAACTTCCCGAGACGTTGACCCAGCAGGTGCATGGGCGCTGATGCCGAAAGCCAATTGCGAGAACAGCCCGAACTCAGTGGATGCAGCCGGACTCACAAGGCCTCGGGACTTTGGAAGTCACCACACGCAGGCGACCCAATTCCTGTTCGGCGACGGATCTGTTCAAGTGATCGCTGATTCGATTGACTTGAGCGTCTATCAGGCCCTCTCAACCATCAACGGCTCCGACGGAGCCTACGGCTTTCAGCAGTAGGCAGGCAACTTCCAGTTGCATCGGGGTGCGGCAGCGATGTTGGGATGGTGGTTTGCGTCAGGCTTGTCGCCGCGAGTGCGTTCTTTGACGCCATCTAGTGGGCGAGGAGACGATTCGATATGCGCGGGGGGCCGCACCCTTTTTAGACTCGGTTGCCCATGATGCTTCGGGCGATTCGGTTTAGAGCTTCGTTTTCAATCTGACGAACGCGTTCGCGGGTCAGGCCGAGTGTTTCGCCGATTTCCTTGAGTGTCTTCGGTTCAGAGTCATCCAGACCAAATCGCATTCGAAGGATGCAAGCTTCGCGCGGATCCATTTCGTCTAACATTTTGTAGACGTGAACCAGGTTGTCGTTCTCAATCAGCTCTGCTTCGGGGCCCTTGCCGCGATCGTCTGGAACGATGTCACCCAGAGACCAGCCGGACTCGTTTTGATCCGACTGTGGCGTCGAGTTATAGAGCTGAATCGCTTTCTTCACGATCTTCAGCTTCCGCTTGGAAATACCAAGGTCCTTCGCGATCTCCTCTGGTGTTGGTGTTCGCTTCAGCTCTTCCGTCAGTCGAGCGGTTGCGCGTCGCCACTTCGAGAGGAGTTCGACCATGTAAGCTGGAATACGGATGGTCTTGGCTGAGTTCACCAAAGCACGCTTGATGGACTGCTTGATCCAGTAACTCGCGTAGGTACTGAACCGTGTATTCATGTCCGGATCGAAGCCTTCGACAGCGCGAAGCAGTCCAAGGTTGCCTTCTTCGATTAGGTCCTGCAGCGGCAGACCCTTCCCGGTGTAGCCACGAGCAATGTTCACGACCAGACGCAGGTTGGCTCGAACCATACGATCGCGAGCAGCTCCGTCGCCCGCCGTGATGGCACGCGAGAGCGACTTCTCTTCGTCTGCCGTCAACAGGGCAGTCTCATTGATTTCGCGGAGATAAGTCTCGAGCGGGCTCTGTACAGAGGACTCTCGAGTTCGTTTAGGTCGCGTTCGTGTTTCGGTCATGTCATCAATCTTCGCGCAGAGT
>JBGCDN010000236.1:0-16101 GCA_045105495.1 Planctomycetaceae bacterium | reverse complement strand
TGATTTTCCATCAGTTCTTTGTTTCGCATGATGTAGGCATACCCGTTTTCCAGCTTCACCTGGAACTCGCCGCGGATGCCGATAATTTCATAGTGACCGTCGCCAACCTTCTTCGTGACGACAGGCCCCATTTCGATTGTCTTGGTGAGGTCTTCAATCTTCTCAACAGGCACAAAGCCAATGACTTCGGGTGTCGGCGGGAACCCATTCCGCAGGAACAGCATCGCTCCCAGCGGTTTCGTCTGATCCATCCCCTTCAAGTCACCAGCGCTCTTCATCGCGCCTTCCATTGCTTCGTAGACCTGCATCTGGCCAGATAGCTCAAAGACGTGCTTGAGTTCGTTTCGAAGCTGATCGACGCTGCTAAGAACTACGGTGCCGATGGGGCTGCGGATCAGTTCCGGAGCAGGTGCGTCTTCTTCCGCTTCATCCTGAGCCATCAATGGAGCGCACGGTGCGGCCACGAACGAAAAGAGAAACAACAATGCGAAAGCCCGCGGCCAGCGGACGATAGTGGCAAGGGAATGCATGAAGAATCTACCTGCTTTGGGGAAGGGTTCACCCGGATTGATGGAGAGTTTGAACCCGTTAAGGCGGGAATGGTTTCGTGAAAACCATAATCGGATTATACATGGCGACACTAATCGCACACTCCGAAAGTAGTTTACGGGCCCGATAGCACCATTGTTTCAGGTGACGCGTGAGTATTTCAGAAAAACCGCGGCCGTCTCGCGTTCCTCTCGCATGGCTGGCGCGCCTTTGGCTTGTCGGAATTGTCATTCTACTGGCCGTGGACTGGGTAAACGGCAGCTTCCGACTCGGCTGGGTGACTCGGATTTACTTCTGGGGCACTTTGGCAATGAGCCTGATTTGTTTCATTGCGTACGGGATCGACAAACGCCGGGCGAACCTACAAAAGCACCGAATCTCAGAGAAACATCTCCATTTGCTGGAAGCCTTCGGTGGCTGGCCGGGCGCAGTTTTGGGGCAGCAGATGTTTCGTCACAAGACGATCAAAATGTCGTTTCGCCTCGTCCTCTGGGCCATCATTTTGCTGCATGTCAGCCTGTCCGGCTACTTTGTTTTCGACGCCGTTCGCGAGCGACAGAATCGGGAAGACTTGATTGAGAAAGCCGCCCACATACCAGTGAACATTCAGAACACATACACTGTCGTTAGTTCAAACAACCCAGTTTGAATCCCGTCCCTGCAGATAGCAGCCGCCGCGATGAATTCAGAACACTGGAAACAAGCAGTCGCCGCTTTGCGAGAAGCGAAACGCGTGGTGGTGTTCACAGGAGCCGGAATATCGGCCGAGAGCCATATTCCAACATTCAGAGACGACGGTGGTTTCTGGGACCGATTCCCTCCGGAAAAATTTGCCAACTGGTCTGGCCTACTGGACGTTGCCACAGAAGACCCAAGGCACCTCGCCGATTTCCTGATCGAGTTCATTGAACCGATTGCGAAGGCTGAACCCAATGACGCACATCGCGCTGTTGTGGCTCTTGAGCGGATCAAAGACGTCTCCATCGTGACGCAAAACGTTGATGGCCTACACCAATCTGCGGGAAGCCTGATCGTTCGTGAGATACACGGCACCATTCTTGAAACCGTCGAAACCGTCTCGGGGCATTTCCGCCGCCAGTTGACGCGACGTGACTTACAGAAAGTCGTTCGCCGCCTGAAGAAGGCTCGGAAAGGGCGATTCGCCCTGCCCCGCTTAATCATCGCAGTACGGCCGCTTATTGGCCCGAGACTAAGCGGTGTGTACCGACCAAACCTTGTTTTGTTTGGCGATCAGTTGTCGGAACCGGCATGGGAACAATCTGAAGAAGCCGCCCATGCGTGCGACGTGTTTCTGTCAGTCGGCACTTCCCAAACAGTCATGCCGGCAGCAGGTCTTCCAGTTCGCGCTTCGATGAGCGGAAGCCAGGTCTTCACGATCGACCCGATTGAACCGCCGACCGGCATTTGGCTCGAAGGCAAAGCGGCTGACGTGTTGCCAAAGTTAGTTGCCGAAGTCACTGCTTCGTAGGGAAGCCCAGAGCTTTTCCATGGCAAGATCTACGGCTTGTCCTAGTTGGTGAACCGAGTAAACATCGTCTTCTTTTCAGGCTTCCGCTAGCTGGAAAAACTGTTCCGCGCGGGGCAAGACGGTTCTCTCCAAAACGGCTTCATTCCTCATCTTTCCCTGCGGTTGCGCGATGGGCCGTGATAGCGTTTTCTTGTGACGAAGGTCGTGCGTTCATCGCAACGCAAGACTTTCGATCGTGTTCGTTCGCGTCACGGGAATCTGTTGCTATGTCTGCATTGAAGCCATTTATTCTTGGATCACTCCTGAGTGCCACTGCGGTCTACGTCAGCCTGCAGTATCACGTTGTGCATTCCAACGACGGGTTCTACTTGGTCCCACGCACGCCACAAGCCTCGTTGGGACTGGCTTACGCCGACGTTCGCGACATGTCCAAAGAGGACATCGCCGCACTCCCGGAATTGGCAAGAGCCATGTCGGCTCAGGAAGCTCGCAAGCTTCTTGCGAAAGCAGATAGTCCAACGAAGGAAGGCTCTTCGTTGTTGGACGGAACAGAACTGTTCGACGACGCACGTGAGCGATTGCAGTCGAGTGACGACTGGGACAACCTCAGTCCAAAATCTGTACCAAGCTTACCGAACAACTCACTGGAAGCACCCATTTGGAATCCGTTTCAGGATGACGGCGAAGCCCCTGCCCTTGATACGTCAGAGGACGACTTTGGATCGATCCCCTGGCCGGAACTGGAAGACGAAATGAAGTCAGATCCAGATCCGGTAGCGGCTCAGTTTGACACCGGCGAATCACCCTTCGCTGACATTACAGAGGCCGTTGCCGGAAACAGCTCGGAGGGCACCGGCGGTTTCGAAGAGGCGATTGAGAACGTTGCTGACGAACTTGATCGAGCTCGAGATTCGTTCGCTTCTCGAACGCGGGACCTTGCCGATCAGTTTCAACAGCGGAACGACGAGATTTGGTCGAAGAAGCCGGAATCGAAGCCGTTTGATTTCACGTCACAGCCCACCTTCACAACCGGCCGCGTTCAGGCTCCGGTTCCAATCCCTCGCGAAGCCGTCACATCGAACAAACCGGTTACATCGGGAACAATTCCACAGCTTCGCGATCAGAACCAGGAACTACGCAATTCACTGAATCAGCGAGCACGAGAGATCTACGAACGGGCCCGACGCCGCGCGGCTCAACCGATTGATAGTTTGATTGATCGATCCGAATCACGAGCAGCATCCGTGATTGATGAACTGGTAAGTCCTCGCAAGAGTACAGAGGCGCTCGATCGAGCGGCTACGTCGAAACCAAGTCGGTACACCCGTCCGCAGCGTTAGTTCGAAAGAGGCTGGCAACGGCTGGTCTGCTTGCCAATTGATGGTGTTCACCGATACTGCTGGAAATCGATCCTCTTAGCAGCAGTGAGCCGCCAGCCATGTCACGAAACCTGCTTCTTGTCAGCAGTTCTAAATGTCACCCACACGGATACCTCGACCACTGCGCTGAGCAGATGGAGGGTCTGTTTGATGGTGTCGACGAGATTGTCTTCGTCCCATACGCCCGCCCGGGCGGGACAAGCCACGACGAATACACTTCCATCGCTCGCGAGAGATTCGCGAAGCTGAACATCAGCGTTCGCGGTCTCCACGAATTTCAAGACGCGCATGCTGCAGTCGCTGATGCGAAGGGTGTTTTCATTGGTGGCGGCAATACGTTTGTGCTACTGCGGCAGCTGTATGCGGACGGCGTGGTTGAACTGATGGGGCAGCGGATGGCGGATGGAATGCCCTACATGGGAACATCTGCTGGTTCCAATGTTGCCGGCCTGTCCATCGGTACGTCGAACGACATGCCAATTGTTCATCCGCCGAGTTTCGACGCTTTTCAAGCGGTTCCGTTCAACATCAACCCGCATTTTCCACGCACAGCACCTGACCCAACACACATGGGTGAAACCAGAGACGATCGAATTAAGGAATTCCACTTCTTTAACGATCAGCCTGTCCTCGCGATTTGCGAAGACAGCATGTTGCGAATTGAAGGAAGTCAGATGACGCTAACTGGTGAACTGGACGCCTACCTGTTTCGTAAGAACGCACCGCGGCAAACCTTCACCGGCGGCTCTGATCTCAGCGAACTACTTGAGTAAGCAGGCGGCGTGTGAATCTCAGTGTTACTCAGGCTGCACTGGGGCTTGGTTCGGCCCAAACGGTCCGCGGCTGACGAATCGTCTTCTTTGCGAATACGCCAGCAAGACGAGCACGAGGTTCATCAAGGCGATTCCAAGGGACCCGGCAAGGCAAAACGCCAGAACATGCAGCCCACCAACAATCAGAAAAGCAATGTAGGCCGCCTTCCAACGCTTCACGAATCCAACGATAAAGAAGATCTTGGCCGTGAGCCAAAATGCTGCAATTGGATGGTCAAACATGGAGACAAAGTTTCCGAGCCCTTCAATCCCAAGCAGCACGCTGACAACCCACAACTGCCATGGCATCGCTTTAAGCTGAGCACGGGTATGGAACACTTCATTAGTAGCAGCGATCGATCGAGACATCCATCAATCCTTTGCTGAGCCAACAAGTTCAACGACCTTCTCTCGGCTCAGGCTTTCCTCAAAGAGTTCCAGCTTCGACCCCGTCAGCTTTGCAATTCGTTTGAGCGGAGCAAGGGCTTCTTCAGGAATGCCTTCGGTTCCGAACAGCTGCATGTGGCAAGGAAACGCAAGAGCAGCCAGCCCACCAATATCACCATACCGCATCGCGCCGGGTAACATCATTTCGTGACCAGCGGCCTTCACGCTGCCGAAGGAAAAGCCATTCAGATCGACAATCACACGGTCCACTTTTCGCTTAGTGGCCGCAGTCGCCAGAAGGACAATGGGCCCCGCTTTTCCGGTTCCGACCACAGTCATTGATTCCGGCAGCGGGCTGCCCGGCTTCGATAGCAAGCAAGCGACATCCCGGACTCGCTCGGCTAGCGTTGGCAAGTTATAGCAGTAGGTCAAACCAGCGTAGTTTTGGTTGTTGTCCAGGCTGCCCCTGATCTTTGCGATCTCATCAACACTCAGGTTATGGGCAAAGTAGTCGCTGGTTGTCACGGGAGCCGTTTGATCGCAAAGCTTGCGAAATGCTTCGACCTGAATCAGATCATCTACTCCAGCACCATCGACCCAGTGAACGGCATTGGTTCCCTGCCAGCTGCCGATAGCAAGCTTGATGCGGTGCGTCTTCCCATCACGACCCCGCGCAGATGAGTTTGCCATGAGTGCTTCTTCCAGCTTGACCCCGGGCTTCAGCTGAGCCAGATCGGTGTCGGCTGCCAGTGTGCCACCGGTCAACTCTGGGACGTCGAAAACAACATCAATTAAGGGCCTCATAACTTTCTCGTATCGAGCCTTCACTTCGTCCGGCGAGCCATCAAACATGGCTCCAAATTGGTTTCGAGCGATAGCCTGCAGATCCTTTCTTAGGTCTTGCCCAGACTTTGGGTCGTTTGGCTGTGGAATGGAACTGAAGACACTTTGTTCTTCAGCAATCAGTGGTTGAAAATTCCGCTCTTCAATTGATCCGTTATTCCCGAGATTCAAGTGTTCGTTGAACCATCGATACATCATGTGCCGTGAATGCATGTTGTAGTTGTGCTTAAACTCAGGCCATGCTTGTGCGTTGACCAGAGTTGGTTTTCCGTAGAGCGAATAGACCTGGCGGAGTTCCGGCAAACCAAGCTTCTGAATGTCGATGGTCCAATCGTCTGCTCCACTCATGGCCATCGGTTTTGGAGCAAACAATGCAGCCAATGCGACGTTGTTGACGCCAACACGCAGATAGCTGGCGTTCTCACAGACACACCCACCCTGCATTCCGGTTGACACCATAACGGCTGGAAATGCGGCGGCGATCCGGTCGCGTTCAATAGCGGCCAACATGAATGTCTGTGTCCCACCGCCGCTGGAGCCAGTTACCGCAATTCGGTTCGGATCGACGCTTTCCAGCGATGAAACAAAATCTAACGCTCTGAGGCTATTCCATGTTTGCAGCCCCATCTTATTGGTTAGCCACAGCATCGCATTCGCATCATTAAACTGCTGGCGATGTTCAATCACATTACTATCGGCATACCCAACCATGTCGTAGTGAAACACCAGGCACCCCATCCGCGCGAGTTGGACGAAGCGGGCTTGGAGGGGGTGTCGAGCGGCAGCGGGAATTGCTTCGGCGGTTTTGTCGAGTTGCTCTTTCGTCTTCTTGTCACCCGCATCATAGAAGCGGCCATTCTGCCAGTGGCCATGAGGACAAAGCACAGCCGGCAGCTTTCCTTCGACTTCTTGCGGGCGATAAATCACGCCGGTCACATAATGCCCCGGCATGCTTTCGAACATCGCATGTTGCACCACGTAACCATCGCGTTGAATGATGCGGCCAAGCCGTGGTGTGATGGGAGACTTTGGCGGCATCGGCCAAAGCCCATTGCTGACCAGCAGCTGGGTGCGGATTCGGTTGCGCTCCTGCTTCCACTCATCGAGCGAGTTCGGTGGAGTCCACGGATGGAACTTGTCGTAGATGTTCCGGTACGCAGACAGTCGTGGGTCTTGCGGATCCGATTCAGGATCCTGAGCAAGCCCTATGCTGGGCGACAGCAGAACCGCTATTGCGAAGAGTATAGCCGGGTAAACATTTCGCAGGTACATCGAGAGTTCTCCCTATCAGGACAACATCCATGGTACCCGGCAATCCCGAAGAAGTCTCTCAATCGGTATCAGCCCTACTGGCGAGCTTTCTGAGAACGAGAATTGGCTGCAGTGGGTGCGTCGTGTCCTGACTCCATCGATTGTGGCAGGCAATTCAATCGTTTTTCTGAACGCGTCCATGGTCCGTCTTGTCGCGAGCCGCCGAGATATGAAACACTGTCATAGCACCCAAACGAGCAGAATGAATGACCACACCAGAATTGAAAATCGTTGAAGACGCCACATGCACTTTTTGCGGCTGCGTCTGCGACGACATGCAACTCACCGTTGAAGACAATCGCATTACGAAGGCGAAGAATGCCTGCGTGCTCGGGAAGGCGTGGTTCTTCAATCACCACATTGAAGAACGTCCGGAAGCCAGCATTGAGGGTCAGCCCGCAACGTACGAAGAAGCCATCGAACGGGCCGCTCAAATTTTGACAAACGCCGACTACCCGATTACCTACGGGCTTTCAGATACGACCTGTGAAGCTCAAAGAGTCGCAGTAGCGATTAGCGACTGGATCGGCGCTTGCATCGATACCACAACTTCCGTTTGCCATGGCCCAAGCGGTATGGCGTTTCAGGGAGTTGGCGAAGTCACCTGTTCTCTCGGAGAGATTAAGAACCGAGCTGACTACTTGATTTTTTGGGGCGGCAATCCGGCTGAGTCACATCCACGGCACTTCACAAAATACAGCCTCATGCCCAAAGGTACGTTCGTTCCAAACGGGCGGAAGGATCGGACAGCCGTTCTGATTGATGTGCGTAAGACCAAGAGCGCGAAGGCTGTGGATCATTTCCTGCAGATCAAACCACGATCTGACTTTGAACTTGCGTGGGCCATGCGTGGGCTCGCGAAGGGCATCGATATCGATCCGGCGATCGAGCAGAAGACTGGTGTGTCGCTCGAACGATTGACTGAGATCGTGGACGGGATGAAAGCCGCGAAATTCGGAGCCATCCTATTCGGCATGGGCCTGACCATGACGCGGGGCAAACACATCAACAGCGAAGCGGTTCTTTCACTCGCTCGAGACATGAACTTTCACGGCAACCGTTGGGTCGCCAAGCCGATGCGAGGTCACGGCAACGTGACTGGTGCTGACAACGTTGTGTCATGGTCTACAGGCTATCCCTTCGGCGTTAACCTGGGACGAGGGTATCCGCGGTTCAATCCGGGCGAGTTCACAACATCAGACACGTTGGCTCGTGGGGAAGCCGACGCCGCGCTGATCATTGCATCAGACCCGATGTCCAACTTCAGCCAACCCGCCAGAGAACACCTTGCGAGTATTAACTCAGTGGTGCTCGATCCGAAGCTTAGCGATACGGCGAAGGTCGCGACGGTGGCGTTTACGACCAGCACTTACGGAATCAACGAACCCGGCACGGTCTATCGGATGGACGATGTACCGATTCCTCTACGACCGGCGTTCGAGTCTCCATACCGAAGCGACTTCGAGATCCTCAAGGCCATCGAGAATCGAATTCGAGAGTTACAGCGAGCAGCAAGCTAGCACGCCGGCCAGTACAAAATTGAAAAAGCCCGTGACGATTTTCGTCACGGGCTTTTCGCGTCAGTCAGTTCTCAAGTGGTTCCAGAACGTCTTCCGAAACCCGCTCTAGGGTGTCCATTAACGAGGGCTTGACGAACTGACCGGACGGACATTGCTTGCAGCACTTCGACGCATCGCAGCCTGATAATCTCGGGCTTGCTGTTGTCGTTGTGCCTGATACTGACGTGCTCGTTCCATCTGCTCTGGCGACATTCGCGGAGCTGACTGAGGGCGTTGAGCAACCTGCTGCCGTGGGCTTGTGGCTGGCGTGGTTGATCCGTGCAACCAACCAGTCCTGCTCCGTTGTGCCCTTGAATGCGGTGGCAGTGTCACTGGCTGGTACACCGGCGAGTAGCCGTATGGTGCAGGCATTGGAGCAGTGCGAGTGTGGTACATCGCTGCATCGGGAATTGGCGGATAGCTACCAGCACGCCGTTGCCAGTAAGGCACCTGCATGTATCCGAAACCAAGTTGAGTGGTATCGGTCGGCATGTAGACCATTGGGTATGGAGTGGCAGCGAAACCCGGTGAACCATACCACTGCTGAGGCCACCAGTTTGTGTACTGAGCGTTGTTGCGAATGATTGGAACGCTCGCAGGCGGAGCCCAACCGCTATCCGGGTAAGCCTTCTTGCCGAGGGAGGCGAAACCGCATCCACCACCGCCACAGGCACTACCATTGTTGCATCCACCGCTATTGCATCCACCGCTATTGCATCCACCACCAAGGCATCCGCCGCCGAGGCAACTGCCACTCAGTAGACTACATCCGCTGCCGCCGAGAAGACCACAGCTACCAAGCTTTCCGAAGCAGCTGCCATTTCCGAGTTTGCTTAGGCAGCTACCACTCAGGCAACTACCACTGCCGAGCTTGCTGAGACAGCTTCCGCTGAAACATCCGCCGGTCGAACAGCCGTTGCCCTGCATGCAGCGATCGCCGTTCATCATCTTACCGAGCAAGCCACCTTTGAACTTGGCTTGAATCCGATCGATCAGGCTTCCTCCGTTGTTGCAGCAGCCGTCATACGGTTTCATGTTCCCGAAGATCGGCCGATAGTTGCAGTTGCCCTGACCACACGAGTTACCGCCGCAACCGACTGAACCACAGCCAGTTGAACCGCAACCCATTGCCGTTGTGCCACATCCGCCAGTGGTACAACCTGCTGTTCCACATCCAGCCGAAGCAGTCGCCGGGACGCTTACATGCGGCATTGTTGCCACAGGTCCGGGCGTATTCGCGAATGGTGCCGGAGCCGGAGCCGGAGCCAATGCAGGAGCCGGCTGAGCGACCAACGGTGGCGGAGCCGTGATAGGAATTCCAGCATCTGGAACCGGCATTGGTGCAAGAGCTGGTGTTTCTGACGGAGCGGGAATTTGCCCAACCGTACCCCCCGCTCCTGGCGTAGGAACTGCACCAGCATTCGGCACAGCCTGTGGCAGGCTATTTTGAGCGACGGGGTAGGGGCTTTGTTGGGCAACTGCGGCCGCGGCCAGGCTCCCGCAGAGCGTGATCGCCAGCATGCCGTATTTGTGGGTCCGGGGCATTCTGATTTTTCCTGATTGAACAGTTCGCTTCAGCATGTCGTGGTGTCAGGCCTCTGGTCTTCCACCATTTTCATCCGTCAAGTTGCGGATAGTTGTGGCGTCAAGAGGTCTCGGCATGCCGCTCAAGTAATCGTCTCTAAGCGTATTTGTTGGACCGGTGATTGCTGATGTTGAGCCAGCCAATCCGTGGCAACTCAAACATCAGCCACCAGTTCTTATCCATGTGGTTCCGAACTCGATTCAGCAAACTGCAGACCGATGGAACCAAGTTCCATTACCAGCTCAGCGGGCGGACCGATGTGTAAGGGGCCACCTGCGAAACTCGTGTGATACGGCTGCTGGGCATGCCCCAACCGTAGTTGTATTGGTGTCGAACATTCGGCGCGAGAGGAACGGTAATGTGGGTACCGTAGCCTTGTGCACTGTAAAGTTCGCCGTCACGTTGATCGAAGTGATGTGCATCCTGAGCGTACGTGGTGTGGTACTTGCCAATTGGTGGAGAACCAACGCCACCGTTTCCGGATGGAATCAACCAGCCAAACAGGTGCTGGCTGAGTCGAGCATTTCGCGACTGGTATGACGCTGAACTACGGGTCCAGAATGATTGCTTTGGAGCACATGATCCTGATCCGTTTCCGCAGGCTGAACCAGATCGACCGAGCACACTGGCCATGCGTCGTTGGTAGCCGGCGTTGTAGCTGCGATCGCGGGTTGCTTGTCGCATGACCCGACGTTGTTGAGCCGGAGCGTTCCAAGAGGAAGCCATTGCCGGTGGGCACGAACCTGTGTCACATCCGCCAGTCGCACAGCCTTCCGTGGCACAACCGGTTGAAGCACAAGCATTGTCTGTGCAGCCACCAGTTGAGCAACCACCCGTCGTGCAACCAACGGTGCCGCAACCGGAAACGCCGCAGGCATCTCCATTGCCGCATTCAGCCTTACCACATCCTTCTGCAGGGAAAGGCACACGTGCGTCACAGCCACAGTTGTCAAACGCTGTTGATGGAGCGGCACAACCGCTCACAACAGTGCTTGGTGCTGCACACCCGCAAGCGTTGCCAACCGGAGCCGACATTGGAGCACAGCCGCCATTGGTACATCCACCTGCTGGCTTCGGCATGCTGACGGTTCGCAGCGGAATCGGTCGGCTGGACGAAACCTGTCGAACAGGAGCCTGTTGCCCACCACCGACTGGCTGCGAAGCCGGACGGCCCGACAAAGTAGCGTAACCGGCTCGTTCCTGAGCGGTTGAGCCGAGGACACAAAGTCCAACGGCGGCGACGGCGAAAACGCTCGTCTGAATAAGTCTTGTCTTGTTCATTTCTGTTTCCAAATCAGAGAGAGAACCTGATCGTGAATCCGCTTGGTCAAGTTGTCGTGAACTAGTTGTTCGGCGGAATGAATCCTGAGAACGGGCTAATCCGACTGCGATACTTGACGTTGACTTCAGTACCCATTGGCTTCCAGTTCTCGTGTGACCAGACTCCAAACGGTGTCGTCATCCAGTGCCCTTTGACCTTGTAGTAGTAGGGCGGATAGATGGCTTTGTATTCGTGTGCGTACAGGTATTCGTGTGGGTAGAACGCCTGATTCGTGATTGCTGTCATGCCCATTTGGTATGGAATGTTTGGACGAGGAGACGAATACAGCCCGGCTGACGTCGTTGGGTACATACCCGTCGAGTAGCCTGAACCACCTCCGTACATTGGTGCCCCTTCGGTGTATGAGCTCATCGCAACAGGTCGAGTAGGAACCGGAGCGCGACTGGCTGATGCGGGAGTCGGTGTTAGCCGACGTGTCATCGGCGCGTTGCGAACCGGAGCAGTGCGCCCTGCTGACGCTGTCTGCATCTGACGTTGCTGGGCTGCCTGATACTGACGAGCCTGAGCCATCCGAGCTTGATACGCCTGCATTTGCTGTTGACTCATGCGAGGCTGAGCAGCACGAGGCGCTGGTGTTGTCTGACGCTGTGATACCTGCTGGGTCGGCGGGTAGGGTCGTTGGACAACTGGCCGCTGCTGCGGAGGCATTGGTGGCCGTTGTGCCTGAGGCTGCTGCGTTCGCGTTCTCTTAGCGTTCGCTGCTGCAGCATACTGAGCGTGAACTCGTTGCTGAGCTGCTCTGTATTGAGCTGCCCGTTGTTGAGCTGCCTGCTGGCTTGGTGCCGCCTGTTGCTGTGAAGCAAACGGCTGCGAACGCTGCCCAGATACCTGGCGATACTGAGGCGAAGCAGTACGTCCGGTCGCAACAGCGACCGCCTGCTGAACCTCACGAGCCGATGTCTTCTGGTATGAACCAGATCGAGCATACGACGGGCTCGACTGTTGTGATGAACCGGTGACCTTGCTCTTCAGCCACCCGACAAGACTGCCGCGACCGGTGTTTGCCTGTCCCTGTGCCTGAGCGGATTGGGCAACAATGGTGGTCACCAGCAAAGCGATGCACACTCTGCGAACCATTTCATTTCTCCTGATGCTTCAGCTAACGGCGACCACTCGCCAATCCGCTAGTGGCCCACTCGACTGCACGCAGCCGGGCATAGGAAAGTTCGGCTGTAGCGATAGTGAGAATGAATCATTGGTTGCGTGTCGCACCACCAGACGGGGTTTTTCCAAATCACTGGTCGCGCTATGCGTTAGAACCCTCAATCTTTAACATCTCACCCCATCTCTCCGTTTTGACCCGGTTAATCGGATAGTTGGAAATACCTCGCAGATCCTCAGGACTCAGATATCCCATCTTTCCGAAGATCACACAGACTCTGGCTGCAATGAAGAACCAAGGCGACAGGCGTGGCGAAGAAGAAAGTCAATCAGAAGACAACGCGGTCTGCCGGCAAGACGGCGACAAGCAAGAACCGTACAGGTCGTGGCAACGGTTCTGGCGACACGATGGATCTGTTTGCCGGTAACGGCGACGATCCAGACCACGTCAAGTTTGTCAGCATCAGCGAAGAAACACGTCGTCGCTATCTGAACTACGCCCTGTCCGTCATCACCTCTCGCGCGTTGCCGGATGTGCGAGATGGCTTGAAGCCGGTTCAGCGAAGAATCCTCTACACGATGTTCGCAGGCCTTCGCCTGACCGCCGACTCGCAGGCTCGAAAGTGTGCCAAGATCACTGGTGACACTTCCGGTAACTACCACCCGCACGGCACTGTCGCCATCTACGACGCCATGGTCCGCATGGCGCAGGATTTCTCGCTGCGTTGTCCGCTGGTCAACGGTCAGGGCAACTTCGGTTCTGTCATGGGCCTGAGGGCAGCCGCGGAACGGTACACCGAAGCCAAGCTAACGAAGATCGCCGAACAACTGATGAACGAGTTGCGGTTCGACACTGTCGACATGCGACCCAACTACGACGCGACCAACGAAGAACCAGTGGTTCTTCCCGCTCGCTATCCGAACCTGCTGGTGAACGGAACGCAGGGCATCGCAGTCGGAATGGCGACAAACATTCCGCCGCACAACCTTGCTGAAGTTATCAAGGCCTCGGTCCACTTAATCAAGAACCCGGAAGCCACAACCGCCCAGCTCATGAAGTACGTGAAGGGCCCGGACTTCCCACTCGGCGGACGAATTGTCACCGACCGTCGTGAGATTCGTAAGGCCTACGAAACAGGTCGCGGAACAATCAAAGTTCGCGGCGAATGGAAGGAAGAGAAAAGCAAAGGCAACGTTCGCATCATCATTAAATCGGTTCCGTACGGCGTTTCTACCGGACCATTGCTGTCTGACATCGGAGATCAGATTGCGAACCGAAAAATCCCTCAGCTCCTCGAAGTCACTGACGAAACCAACGAGGAAAATGGCCTCCGAATCGCACTTGAAGCGAAGCCCGGTTCCGACCCGGAAGACGTCATGGCCTTTCTCTATCGCCATACAAACCTTGAGAGCGGTTTCTCTTTCAACATGACCGCGCTAGCGCCGGACGAGAATGGAACGCTCGTACCCAGCGTGATGGCTTTGCCGGAAATGCTGCAGCACTTTCTGGACTTCCGATTCGAAACGGTCAAGCGTCGTTTCGAGTATCAATTGCGGCAGCTTGAGAAACGAATTCACATACTTGAAGGCTTCGTCATCGTCTTCGATGGCCTCGACAAAGCCCTGCGAATCATCCGCAAAAGTACAGGCAAAGCAGACGCTGCCGAAAAGCTGATGAAGGCGTTTCCGCTCGACGAAATCCAAACAGATGCCGTCCTCGAAATCGCGCTCTATCGCATCTCGCAGCTTGAAATTGGCCGCATCAAGGAAGAGCTCAAAGAGAAGCGAGCGGAAGCTGCGAAGATCCGCCGCATCCTTGGTTCGACCAAACGAATGTGGGGCGTGATCGAGGGAGAACTGAACGAGATCGCCAAGGACTACGGCGACAAACGTAGGACGTCCATCGGTTCAGCCGAAGAGATTGTGGAGTTCGATCCAACCGCTTACATCGTTCGCGAAAACACGAATGTTGTGGTCACCCGCGAAGGCTGGATCAAACGCGTTGGGACACTCAAGAGCGTTGAGAGCACTCGAACGCGTGAAGGTGATACCGTCCGCGAAGTGGTTCCCACCAGCACGTTAGACCAGGTTATTTTCTTCTCCAGCTGCGGCGCTGCGTTCACGCTTCCAGTCGATCAAATACCGGTCTCCTCCGGCTACGGCGACCCGCTTGCGAAGTACGTCCGTATGGGTGACGGAGCTTCCATCGTTGCCGCAATGGGAACCGACGAACGGTTCACGCCGCCAGACAAAAAGAAACGCGGGCAACCAACCCCCGCGCCTTACCTGTTGATCGTAACCGCGCAGGGCCAGGTGATGAAAATCTCTCTGTCATCCTTCCGCGCGGTGTCGACCAAAGCGGGACGAAAATACTGCCGCCTGCGAGCCGGCGACCGCGTGGTCTACACACGACTGCACGACGATGCCGAAACCATGTTCATCGCAACCAAGGGCGCTCGAGTGATCCACTTTGCCGTCGAAGACGTTCCGCTGCTCACGAATGCCGGGAAGGGTGTTCGAGGCATCAAGCTGGAAGGCGGCGACGAAGTTCTCGGAGCGGTGCAGCTCTCCCGCCCCAGCGATTGTCTTCGCGTTGTGAACACCAACGGCAAGACGCTGAGCTTTGGCCAGATGAAATATGGCGTGACATCACGTGGCGGCAAAGGTGTTCGAACAAGCCAACGCAACGGCTTTGCAGAACTGATTCTGCCCGAAATCGAACTCGTCGACTGGGCTCAGTACGAAGAATAGTCGCGTGACGACAGTCACTTTGATTTCAACAGTTATTCCGATCGCGCAAGTAACTCGGTTCGTCCGGAACGCTGAAACGTAGGTCGTAACGATGATGCCGGACGGGATTCGGCAAATGCTGCGTGTCGCCAGCCTTCGGAATGTGCGGGTCCGGTTGTGATGTCGATGAGCAACTTGTACGCGCGAAGCGGCGTGGGCCGGTGATTTTCCAATGCGTTCACGGGTTACGCCAACTAACCTTCAAAAAGCAGTGATCTTTCTTCGCAGGTGACAGTGTGAGTAACGATTTCGACCTCGACGACGACGAAGACATCGATTTCGATGACGACGAGCAGTTCGAAGATGGTGATGACGACGCCGAAGGTTTCGACGACGAGCCCGCTGACGAAACCAGCGACGTCGCCCCAGCCAAAGCCGCGCCATCAAAGCCATTCGATCCGGATGCCAAGGTCCCGTTCTTCAAGAACTGGATTTGGTGGTGCTCGCTCATTACGGCGGTCCCAGGAGCTTTCCTCTGCATCGCGCTCGTACTGGGTATGGTCAACAGCGGTGGTCAGTTCAATTGGATGATGTGGCTAACCGCTGGCATTACCTTCTTCTGCGGTTTCGCCGTTTCAGTCCTGCCCATCCTAATCGCGCTCGGATTCTTCCTTGGCGGAAAAGAAGTCGCTGTAACGGAAGCTGCCCCTGCAGCCAAACAACCTGAGTCAGCAAGTTCAGCTGACGCGGACGACGACGACGCCTTCGAAGATGACGATGACGACGATCTCTATGAAGACGACGATGACGATGCAGACTTCGACGCCTTCGAAGACGACGATTTCTAAGTAACTTTTGGTTGCGTCGGAGTTCGGCTGCGCCGTTGGGATAGTTTTTGCAGGAGCTTCTCGCCGAAAGCAAGTTCTCGCATGGGCGTGTTGGACGTGATCAGCTTTGGTGGGCGTTTAGCTTCAGGTACCAATGCCGTTCCATCCGGGCAAGTCGCTGTCTTTG